>CANJKG010000170.1 GCA_947474775.1 Caulobacteraceae bacterium
ATAGCCCGCCGCATGCAGCACTGCGGCCAGGCCCAGCGCCCAGAAGCTGCGCGTGATCAGGAAGGCTTCAACGGTGACGATCAGGTTGAACACCGCGTAGGCATAGGTCACGCCCCCGATCATCTGCGGGCGGGTCAGCGCCGCGAACACCGGACTGGAGGCGAGGCGGTTCACCCGACGAATCCGCCCTGGGCGAAGCTTCGGATGCCGGCGACGATTGACACGGCGCCGAAGATCACGAAGGCGCCGATGATGACCATCAGGCCGCGGCGCCACTCCAGACGGCCGATCAGCATCATGTAGCCAACGACGGCGACGGCGATGACGGCGGCGGTCGTCGCGAGATTCCCCAGCAGGGTGCCTTGCACCCACTGGAGAGCGCCCAGGAGCGGAGAGGAACCTTGAGGGTCGGCCTGAGCCTGGGCGAGCGCCGGGCCGGCGGCGAGGCCGATCATGAGCGCGAGGCCGGCGGTGAGGGCCGGACGGGCGGAAGAGGTAAGTCGCATGGGATGTGCCGCTATCGGTCTTTCGCGACGCTTCTGTGACACGTCTGACGCCTGCTGGGAACTGGCTCCAGGTTGGCGCAGGGAGGACGCCGGCCAGGCGCGACCATCAGTCGCCGATGGCTTTCCAGACCTCGTTGGGAGAGACCTGGAACAGGAAACCGATGGATCGTAATGACGAGCCGTCCTTGTACAGCTTCCGGGCGTGCTGGATCTGGTGCTTGGTAAGGCCCTTATGGCCGCCGCTCCGAACCCCGGGGCTGGCCGCGTGGGACGGGTGGATCGCCCGCCTGATCTCGTGTTCCGTCAATAGGCACAGGAGTTTCACGGCCTGCTCCGACGGCTCGATCAATGCGTTCTCGGGGGCTTCGCCAAGGATCCGAAGAGTTGCGCCGCGCTCCAGGAGATCCCGCAGCAGCTTCGCCAGCTGTCCCGTGGGCCGTTGGAAGACGTCAAGGCCGTGGACAAGCACCTCATCGCCGGAACCGAGGGGCTGGAGGAACCGGCTCAACCGCCTCTGGGCCTCGGCGTCGGGCGTCCCTTCCTCGAGCAGGACGTCGCAGTCGGCTTCCTTGAGCAGGCGGCGCTGGACAATGGCCGGGGGCATGCTGGCGTGGTCGCGAAGAATACCGTAGCGCAAATAGCTTCCCCCTCAGCGGCCAGGCTTGGTCGCTCCGGCGATCTAAGCTCCCTCTGTTGCCACTATTGGAGCTGAATGCGACAAGCCCGCGAAGGTTGGACGATGATCGGGCGACAGGCGCACGGCGAGGGAGTGACGTGGCCGAAGCCCCTCCGGGTTTCACGCCAGTGTCACGCTGGCGCCATAGGATGATCGGGCGCCGGCGTGTGGGAGGAATTCATGAATAGGTTGACCGTAGTCGTTCTCGCGGCGCTACTGGCGACCGCCTGCCAGCGCCAGCAAGCCGCGGGGCCGCAGGCCGACAAGGCCGGAGACGCGGTCTGGGTGGCTGGCTCCTCCACCGTGTTTCCCTTCGCCACCCGCGTTTCGGAGAATGTTGCGCGCTTGACCGGCAACAAGCCGGCCCGCGTTGAATCCCTGGGCACCGGCGGTGGGATCAAGCTGTTCTGCAGCGGCCTGGGGGCGAAGGCTCCCGACATCGCCACGGCGTCCCGGCAGATGAAGAAATCCGAATGGGACGCCTGCGTCGGCGCGGGCGTGAACGAGATCATCGAGCTCAAGGTGGGTTACGACGGCATCGTCATCGCCAACGCCAAGGGCGGCAAGATCTACGACGTCACCCGCGAGCAGATCTTCCGGGCGCTGGCCGCCGAGCTGCCCGCGGGCGCCGGCTTCGCGCCCAACACCACAGCCACCTGGGCGGACGTGAACCCCAGCCTGCCGAAGGACAAGATCCTGGTCTACGGCCCGCCGCCCACCTCGGGTACGCGCGACGCTTTCGCGGAGCTGGCGCTCGAGGCCGGCGCGCGCAAGCTGCCGGCCCTCGAGGCCCTTCGGGCGTCCGATGAGGACGCTTTCAAGCAGCGGGCTCACCGGACCCGCGGCGACGGCGCCTGGGTCGACGCCGGGGAAAACGACAACGCCATCGTCCAGACGCTCACCAAGACCCCGGGCTCGCTGGGCGTGTTCGGCTATTCCTTCCTCGAGAACAACAGCGACACGGTTAAGGCCGCATCCGTCGAGGGCGTCGCGCCGACGCTCGCGGCGATCTCGAACGGCAGCTACCCGCTCTCACGCTCGCTCTACATCTATGTGAAGAAGGCCAATTTCGCGGTTAAGCCGGGCCTCCGCGAGTATGTGCAAGCGTTCGTCTCCGACGCCGCTAGCGGCAAGGGCGGCTATCTGATCGAGCGCGGCCTGATCCCCTTGCCGGACGCCGAACGCCTCACCCAGCAGGCCCACGCCAAGGATCAGCAGGTCATGGCGGCGCCCGAGAAGTAGGGCGGGCCGCCTGGCGCGGCGCCAGGCTCGCGCCGCGTCCGCCGCTATCGTCTTTCCGGCTTTCCGATCAATTCTGCGCCGCCAGTAGGCGTGGCGGCGCCCGCATATATTTGGATCTATAGGAAAACTTCACGCTGAAAGACCCGGGGGTTCGCCGCCGCCGCCTGGTGCGCAGGGACCGACATTTCGGATATCACGATACTTTGTGTCATGTCGGTGTCATAGAAGTTTTACAAACCGCGCAATTCGGCTACGCTTCCTCAAACGGCGGGCAGCTTCACCCCCGCCAATGAAGGAAAGCTATGCGTACGATGGTTTTCGTCATGGCCGCAGGGGCTCTGCTCGCGGGCGCCGCACAGGCCAAGGACACCCTGAACCCGATGGGGGCCAATCCGAACGTGATGGAGGCGAGCAGGGACTCCGCCAGCCAGCAGCGCGCCCAACCGGCGGTCAAGGTCCTCTACGTCTGCGATGAGGGCGAGCAGAACCGGCGCGCCTTCGCCCGCGAGTTCGGCGCCGCCGATTTCGTGACGGCCGATCAGGTCCGCGCCGCCAAGGGCCAGCCCTGGTCCGCGCCCCGGTGCATCACCCCGGCCGAAGTCCGCCGCCTGAACATCGGGATGCTCGCGCCGGTCAGGTAGGGTCCGGGGGCGCGCCGCCGCCTCGCCAATCTGCTGCTGTCATCGCCTGACGAGCCGCGGCTACATCCGCGGCGGGCAATGCAGAGAATGCCTGGGAGCGGCCGGCAGCGTGATTGCAGTCGTCGTCACATCGCAGGCCGATCGAGCATCAGAGGAGGAAAGGCCCGCAGGCTGGGGTCGTTCGGGCGCACGATGCGATTGAAGACGGTCACATAGTCGACCCTGAAAGTCGGTTGCGCCGTCCAGTAGTCGTACCCTGGGTTCCCAGCCCCGCCGCCAAAGCGCTGCACCATGAGCGGGCGGGACCTGGCGAACACCGCCGCCCCGTCGTTCTCCGAATACTCGTAGAGGTGCAGGAAGCGCGGCCGCTGGTCCTGCGCCACGTTCTCGTACGGGGTCACAATGGCGTAGCCCGGGATGTAGGCGTCGATGATGTTGGGTATGTGGTAGAAGTCGGCCCAGTTCCGCAGCGCCTGCGCCGCTTTCGCGTCGTTCAGGTCATGCGGGGAGACCATCGCGATCATGAAGCTCAGCGTCGGGGGACGCAGGCGACCCTGCGAGGGTCGCGGATAGCGACGGAAGAGTATGTGGTTCTTGGCGCCGGCCGGCACGATGGAGGGGTCCACCGGACCCTTGAACTCCACGATCGCCAGCGTCCCGAAGTCATCCAGCGCCGCAACCTCTTCACCCCGGCTGGCGCCGCTCGGATGGTCCCACCAGGTGACCTCCGCCGCGCCGGGCAGGGCGCGCAACCGACCATCCCATTCGTCGAGGGACGTCTGCACCTCGCGATCCAGCATCACAAACAGCAGTCCGGTATCCACACGATCGTCCATCGCTTTTCCTCCCCGGTTCCCACCTGCAAGCAAACCGCAGCTCGACAGGTCAGTCGAGCTATTCCTGCACATCGCGCCAGCGGACCGACCAGTTCGGCGCGATCTGGGCCTTGCACGGGAACGGACACCGATCGGGCTTTCGTCCTACCGAGTCAGAAAGCCGCCACGTGTAGAGTGAGCGCGAAATCGGGCGATGGAAAAGCTGTGACTGAAGGTCTTGCTGTCAGCCTGACGTTTCCTTGTCTCCCGCGGACGCAGTGAGGGATTCGTCAGGCTCCGCCCGTGATCACCCGACAGTCGCCGGGGTAGTCACCGCTTGTTCGCGGCGAGCCGCGTTCCGGTGGACGGGCATCCCCTCGCCCTGCAAGGCGCGCCCTGGGCCTGGTCGGAACGACCAGGCCCAGGGGCCTACGCGCTCGCCCGCCGACGACCGGCCCGGCGGTCAGGCGGCGGATCGCTCCGCCGCTGAGCCCAGCCTACTTCGCCGGAGCGCGCTCCGGACCGTCAAAGCCGGCGTAGGAGACCGCGAACAGGAGCCCGTGCTTGGCGGCCGCCCAGAGGCCGTCCACCGGCGCGCTGCCCGTCGGATCGTGGTTCCGGGTCTTGCGACGGACATCCGACACCAGCCCACCGTGTTCATTCTTGATGTCGAAGCGGCCGTCGCCGTAGTCGACGACGTTGCCTCGAAGGGAGAAGGCCGGCATCCCGTTGCGGTAGGCGCGGGCGCAGTCACCGCAGCCACCGATCGGATTGACCGCCCCGACGTTGCCATAGAGCACGTTGGAGGCCGCCACGGCCATCTTGGCGGGCGCGTTGTTGACGGCGTCGAAGCCGGGCAGGCCGCCCTCCAAGCCGTTCTTGCTGTTGATCGTATAGTGCACCGTGCACCCGGCCTTGGCGCACTCCTCCTTGGCGATCGCCTGGATCTTGTTGTGGACGCGCCAGAGGTCCGCCTCGGTCAGGGCGTGGAGGTTGAAGCGGATCGAAGCCTCGGTGGCGGTTTGGTTCAGGGTCTCGCCGGCGGAGATCTGCGCCATGTTCATCATGACCAGGTCCTTCGGCCGCCCCGCGGAGGTGCGGTCCGAATTCGAAGCCCTGTCGTCGCGGACTTCCTTGCTGATGCGGTCGATGATGGGCCCGAGGGCGTCAACGGTGTGTCGGCCCCACTCGCTCTTGTCGATGGGCACGAAGATGCGCAGCTGGGAGCGATGGCGCACTTCGACGCTGCCGGTGCTGATGCCGGCGCCGCCGCCGCCATGCAGCTGCACCATGATGTCGCCCTTCTTCCAGTCGAAGTTCTGCGGATAGTTCGACGAAACAAAGAGGCCCGCGCCGTTGCTGGCGTTGTCCTTCAGCGGCTCCTCACCGGTGAAGAAGGCGAACCAGACATCGCCCTTGGTCGCGATCTTTCCGGCGTTCATGGCCCGCAGGATTGTGAGCACCTGGGTCACGCCCGTCAGGTCGTCGCCGGCGGCGGGGCACCACATGCGGCCATCGGCCACGAACGCTTCCACGGGCTGTTCCTTGGGCCAGCCCATGGAGTTGTTGTCGAAGTGAGCGTTGAGGACCACCGTGGGGCCGCCGCCGGTCCCCCTGCGAACGCCGACCACATTGCGCTGGTCGTCGATGTGGACGTTCTCCAGCCCGTAGATGCGCATCAGCTTCCACAGGTGGCGGGCGCGGAAAATCTCGTCACCCGAGGGCCCGTGCGCGTTGCAGATGCTCGTCCACTCGCGGACGGTCTCCTCGTCGGACGCATTGATATAGTCGAGCGCCTTCTTCAGCTCCGGGCTCGCCATCACCTTGCGGGCGACGGCCTCCTCCTGCGGAACCTTGATCGCGATCTCGCCCGGCTGGAATTGGCCGAAGGCGAGTGTCGGAGCCAGGAAGGCCGCGATAGCTGATGGGACAAGTAAGGCTTTTAGCCAGGGCCTCATCGTGAAATCTCCCGTCATGGGTTACCCGCTGCGTGCGATGCACGGCATGAGCCGAGATCTTCAGGGGCCGGAAGTCCAACTCCTGAATCCGGATCGGCTAAGCGGGATCTGTCCGGTACAGCTTGGAGCATGTCAGCGAACCGGGCGGATTGACTAGACCCGAAAATCCCAAAGAAATGCACAGGAGGTGCTTAAAAGGCACCGCACCTCTCGCCGGCCGGTCAATCCGCCTCCACGACTGCGCGGATGCTGAACTGGGAGACAAGGCGCAGCACGCCGGGCAACTGGGCCAGGATGTCGCGGTGCACCCGCTCGAAGGTGTCGTCCGAGCGGATGGCGACCTTCAGCAGATAGTCGGACTCACCGCTCATCAGATGGGCCTCGATGATGTCCTGGCAGCGCCGCACCGCCTGCTCGAATTTGCCTAGGGTCGCCTGCGACTGGTCCTTCAGGGTCACCGCCACGAAAATGGTCGAGGGATCGCCCCGGGCGCTGGCTGAAAGCCGCGCACGGTAGCCGGCGATCATTCCATTGCCCTCCAGCAGTTTCACCCGCCGGTGGGCGGCCGATGGCGACAGGCCAATCGCCTCGCCCAGGGCCGCGGCGGTCAGGGCGCCGTTCTCCCGCAGGGCGGCGAGAAGTTTCCGGTCAATGGAATCGATCAATGTAGATAATCCTGAAATAGTCCGGACCTACGGGATACTTTCCCGAAACTTCCCATCCCTACGCCCAACATTGCCAACAAATTGCGCCGCCACGACTGCAAAATCCAGTGATCGCTGGCTTGTCTGACTGGAGCAGGAAATGCGCGTTGGTGTCCCGAAAGAAATCAAGGTGCATGAGTACCGGGTGGGCCTAACCCCCGCCGCCGTGGCCGAACTCACCGCCAGGGGCCATCAGGTTGTGGTGGAGACCGGCGCCGGCGGCGGCATCGATTTTTCGGACGAAGACTACCTGGCGGCCGGCGCCACCGTCCTGGCTGGCCCGGAGGCGGTGTTCGCGGCCGCCGACATGATCGTCAAGGTCAAGGAGCCGCAGCTGCATGAGTGCGCCTGGCTGCGGCCGGATCAGACCCTCTTCACCTACCTGCACCTGGCGGCGGATAAGCCCCAGGCCGAAGCGCTGATGGCTTCCGGCGCCACCTGCATCGCCTACGAGACGGTGACCGATGTGCAGGGCCGGCTACCGCTGCTGGCGCCGATGTCCGAGGTGGCCGGGCGCATGTCGATCCAGGTCGGGGCGCATTTCCTCGAGGCGACGCAGGGCGGGCGCGGTGTGCTGCTTGCCGGCGCGACCGGGGTAGCCCCGGCAAAGGTGGTGGTGCTTGGCGCCGGTGTCTCCGGCAGCAACGCCGCCCGGGTGGCCGTCGCGATGGGGGCGGAAGTGACCGTGCTCGACCGCAGC
>CANJKG010000171.1 GCA_947474775.1 Caulobacteraceae bacterium
AGGACCGCACGATGCCGGCGGTTATCTATGGGCTCTACCTGATCGGCCTGGCCAACGGGATCACCATCCTGATCGGCCTGATCCTGGCCTACGCCCAGAAGGGCGCCGCGGGCCCGCGCATGCGCACCCACCTGACCTTCCTGACCCGCACCTTCTGGCTGTCGATCGGCTGGTTCCTGATCGGCGGCCTGCTGGTGCTGTTCGGCTTCCCCCTGAGCTTCGTGCTGATCGGCATCCCGTTCTTCCTGCTGGGCTGGCTGATCCTGGCCGCCATCGGCGTCTGGTTCACCGTGCGCGCCATCGTGGGCGTCATCTACCTGGCCCGCGACGAGCCCTATCCTCGACCCTATGCGATGCTGTTGTAGATGTCCCGACCGTCATCCCCGGCCTTGTCCCGGGGACCTATGGACACGGATCAAACAGGCAAATCCCGAACGCGGTGTTCATGGGTGGCCGGCGCAAGGCCGGCCATGACGATCAAGAGTTGTGGCTACGTCGCCACTGTCTGCCGGCGCACCATCCGGGCGTAATCGTCTGCCAGGGAAAGCGACAGGTTGCCCGGCTTGAATCGGTACTCCCCGATCTCGGAAACCGGCACCACCTCGGCGGCGCTGCCCACCACGAAGCACTCGGAGAAGGTGGAAAGCTCCTCCGGCTTGATGTGGCGTTCGATCACCTCGATCCCGCGGCCCTTCGCGATCCTGATCACCGACTGGCGGGTGATGCCGTTCAGGAAGCAGTCGGGCGTCGGTGTGTGCAGCGCCCCGTCGCGCGCGAAGAACACGTTGGAGCCGGTGGATTCGGCGATGTAGCCCCGGTAGTCGAGCATCATCGCGTCCGTGAAGCCGTCCTTCTCCGCCGCATGCTTGGAGATGGTGCAGATCATGTAGAGCCCGGTGGCCTTGGCATGTACGGGTTCGGTCTCCGGCGACGGGCGCTTGTACTTGGCCCAGGTGAGGCGGATTCCCCTGGCCCGGTCCTCGGGGCTGAAGTAGCTGGGCCAGTCCCACACCGCGATCGCCGTGTGGATACGGGTATTCTGCGCCGAGACCCCGATCATCTCCGATCCGCGCCAGGCGATCGGACGGATATAGGCGTCCTCCAGGCCGTTGCGGGCGCAGGCGTCCTTGCAGGCCTGATCGATCTCGGCCACGGTGAAGGGGATCTCGAAGTCGAGGATCGCCGCGGAGTTGAACAGACGCTTGGTATGCGCGGTCAGCTCATAGATCTCCCCACCGTACATCCGCTCGCCCTCGAACACCGCCGAGGCGTAGTGGAGGCCGTGCGTCAGTACGTGCACCTTCGCCTCGCGCCAGGGCACGAACTGGCCGTCAAGCCAGATCCATCCGTCGCGTTCGTCGAAGGGAACAAGGGACATGTGAGGGCGACCTCCTTTCGCAGGGCCTCCCTTGAAGCCCCCCAAGTCCGCGCCGTCAAACAAAATGGAACGCGCCGGTGAGCCAGGACAGCGGCGTGACACAGGGGCGACACCTGCTGGTGGTCGATGACGACGACCGCATCCGCGACCTCCTGAAGGAGTATCTGGCCCGCTCAGGCTACCGGGTCACCACCGCGCCCGGCGGCGCGGCGGCCCGGCGGCTGATGGAGACGCTGGAGTTCGACCTGGCCGTGGTCGACGTCATGATGCCCGGCGAGGACGGCATGTCGCTGACCCGCTGGATCCGCGAACAGCGCGGCGCCACCGGCTCGACGCCGGTGCTGATGCTCACCGCCCGCGGCGAGCCGGAGTACCGCATCGAAGGCCTCAAGCTGGGCGCCGACGACTATCTGGCCAAGCCCTTCGAACCGGAGGAGTTGCTGCTGCGCATCGGCGCCATCCTGCGCCGCGCCCAGTCCCGGCCGGTTTCCAGCGGCGCCCTGTCGCTCGGCCGCTGCTCCTTCGACCCTGACCGCGGCGAGCTCACCAGCGGCGAAGAGCCGGTGCGCCTCACCGAGGCGGAGGTGGCCCTGCTGCGCCAGCTGGCGCGCACCCCGCACGAGCCGGTGGACCGTCTCCAGCTCGCCCAGGGGACCGTCGATCCGTCCGGTCGCGCTGTTGACGTGCAGGTTACCAGACTTAGGCGTAAGATAGAGGAAGACCACAAGGCCCCGCGCTATCTCCAGACGGTGCGGGGCATAGGCTACAGGTTGGCGCCGGACTGATGCGATCGTACCCGCTCAGAATGCTCGGCCGCTGGTTCAAGCGGCGTCTGCCGAAGTCGCTCTTCGGTCGATCCCTGCTGATCATCGTGCTGCCAGTGGCGATGATGCAGGTCGCCGTCACCTATGTCTTCTTCGACGCCCACTGGCAGACGGTGACAGCCCGGCTCTCGGAGGGCCTGGCCGGCGACATCGCCTGGGCGGTGGAGAGCTACAACGAGGACCCGCAGCCCGCGGCCTTCTCCAGGCTCTCGGCGCGCGCCGAGGAGTCCATGGGGCTCTCCGTGGCCCTGCAGCCCGGCCGCGGCCTGCCGGTTAACCGCCGCTATTCCCTCTTCACCCCCATCGACCGCTCCCTGCAGACGGCGCTGTCCGAGCGGCTCGACGCGCCCTTCTGGTACGACACCACCCGCTATCCGGCCTATGTGGACGTCCGCGTGGCGGTGAAGGGCGGGGTGCTCAGGGTGCTAGCCCCGCGCGACCGGGCCTTCGCCACTCAAGGGCACATCTTCATCCTGTGGATGGCGGTGGCGACCATCCTGCTCACCGCCATCGTGATCTTCTTCATCAGGAACCAGGTGAAGGCCATCGAGCGCCTGGCCAACGCCGCCGAGGCGTTCGGTCGAGGCGGCGACGTGGGCGCGTTCAGGCCCAACGGCGCCCGCGAGGTCCGCCGCGCGGCAAACGCCTTCCTGGACATGCGCGCGCGCATCCAGCGCCATATCGACCAGCGCACCACCCTGCTGGCCTCCGTCAGTCACGACCTGCGCACCCCGCTAACCCGACTCAAGCTCGCCTTGGCGCTGGCCGAGCCCTCCGGCCGCAACGCCGCCATGAAGCGCGACCTGGCGGAGATGGAGCATATGATCGACGAATACCTCGCCTTCGCCCGCGGCGAGGGCGGCGAGACGGTGGAGATCGTCCACCTGCGCGACTTGGTGGAGGAGGTCAGCGAGGGCGCCCTGCGCGCCGGCGCCCACGTCACCGTCACCGCCGATCCTGCGCTCACCGCCGCGGTTCGGCCCAACGCCCTGAAGCGCGCGCTCTCTAACCTGGTGATGAACGCCGCCGTCCATGGCGAGAGCGTCGAGGTCACCGTGCGGCCTCGCCCGCCGGGCGGCGTGGACATCATCGTCGACGACGACGGCCCCGGCATCCCGGCCGACCGCTACGAGGAGGCCTTCAAGGCCTTCGGACGCCTGGACGAGTCCCGCAACCAGAACACCAAGGGGGTGGGCCTGGGCCTAGCCATCGCCCGCGACGTCGCCCGTGGCCACGGCGGCGACATACTGCTGGACCGCTCCCCGCTCGGCGGCCTGCGCGCCGTGGTCAGGTTGCCTGGCTGAACTCCTCGCCCCCGACGCGCAGCGCGAGGAGACCTTAGGCCCCGAGCTCCTTCGACCGCCTCACCGCCTGCGCCACCGCCTCGCGCAGCAGCGTCGGGAAGCCCTTCGATCCCAGCAGCACGTTGAGCGCTGCCTCCGTCGTGCCGCCCGGCGACGTCACCTGGCGGCGCAGCTCGGCGGGCTCATCGCCGGTCCTGGCCAGCAGGGCCGCCGCCCCGGTGATGGTGGAACGCGCCAGTTTGGCGGCGTCCTGCGGCGCAAGGCCCGCCGCCGCGCCCGCGCCCTCCAGGGCCTCGATGAAGGCGTAGAGATAGGCCGGCGCCGAGCCGGAAACCCCGGTCGCCGCATGCATCTGGTTCTCATCGGTGAGCTCAACCACGGTCCCCAGTGGATCGAACAGCGCCCGCGCCCGCGCCATGACCTCGCCCGTCTCGGCGAACAGGCTGGCTGTCCCCTGGCCGATGGCCGCCGCCGTAGTAGGCATCACGCGGGCCACCGACCGGCCCCCGAACGCTGTGGATAGGCTGGTTGCGCGCACGCCGGCAGCCACCGAGATGATCACCGCGTCCCAGGCCAGCAGCGGCGAGACCTCGGCGGCGGCGGCCTTCCAGAGCTGGGGTTTCACGCAGACCAGCACGGTGCGGGCCGTCGCCAACTTCTCGTCAGGGGGATTGAGCCGCGCCCCGGCGGCCTGGGCGGCCAGGGCCTGCGGCCCCGGCTGCGGATCGCGGATCATCACCTCGGCGGGGGGAAAAGCCTGCGCCAGCGCCCAGCCGTCGAGGATGGCGCCGCCCATGCGCCCAGCGCCCAGCATCAGTATCGGCGTGACCATCTTCATCTCTCGTGTCATCCCGGCCGCAGCGAAGCGAAGAGCCGGGACCCATGAACACCGAGGTCCAGGGCTAGCCGGACATATCCGGCGCATAGGGGTCCCGGACAAGCCGCTTTCGCGGCTTTCTGGGATGACACTTCGTTTTATCAGGCCTCGCCGACGGTCTCGAACATGCAGGCGGCGATGGCTTCCTGCGGGGACTTGGCGCCCTTGATCATGAACTCGAAGGCCGGGAAGAACCGGTCCGCGCCCTCCACCGCCACGTCGATCATGGCTGCGGCCTGGGCCAGCGTGGGCTGTTCCCCGGTCATCAGCGCCATGCCGTGGCGGAAGATGATCTCGCCATCCTCCCAAAGCTCGAAGTGGCCGAGCCAGACGCGCGGGTTGATCGCCGCGATCAGTTCATGCGCCGGCCCGCGCTGCTCGGTCGGGACCGTGAGGTCCATGGACAGGCACAGCTGCAGGCAGTCGCCCTCCGGCCGCCAGGCGAACCAGAGTTCATAGTCCTTCCAATCCCCGGCCAGGCAAAAGGCCAGATCACCGTCTTCTGTCCGGTCGAACGGCAGATTCTCCGCCGTCAGCACATGCTCAACCACGTCGAGAGGGTCAGACGCGAGAAGGGCGTTTTCGTCAGACTGGGTGGTGTCCATGAGACCCGAAGTCCTTTCGCGCGAGGCGAGGCGGGAGCCCCGAATCACCCGCACTGATGAAATTAATCCCGTTTGCATGACAAGCGGCAGTCGGTTCTTGTCGCAGGCGATCAGGATTCGCCTGTCTGCCTGCTTTCGGTCGGCCTGCTTTCGGTCGGCCCGCGTTCAGGGCTTTGCGGCCTTGGCGCGGACCGGCTTGGCCGAGCCGGCCTTCAGGGCGTCCACCTCGGCGCGCAGCGCCGCGATTTCGGCCTTCAGGGCGTCCAGGTCGTCGCGTCGTACGAGGTCGAACTCCGCAATCATCCTGTCGGTCTGGGCCCGCAAGGCGGCCTTGGCCTCCTCACCCGCCGACTGGGCGAGGCCCATGGCGGCGGTGGTCAGCTTGGCCATCTCATCGAGGAAAGGGTTCTGGCTCTGCATCTCAAACTCTGGTCGGCGGCCGGAAAGGCGCGCCTTTCCGGCCCTATATGGGGTCGAAGGGGATGAAAGCGACTCCCTTCTCGTCTAGACCTAAGCCGTAACGCAGGAGCGCGCCTTCCGTGCCTTTTCCGGACTTTGACCCGATCCTGGTCCAGATCGGGCCGATCGCCATCCGCTGGTATGCGCTGGCCTATGTGGCCGGCATTCTGCTGGGGTGGCGCTATGCGGTCGGCATGATCCGGAACGCCCGGCTTTGGTCGCACCGCCCGCCGCCCGCCACCAGCGAACAGGTGGACGACCTGATCCTCTGGATCACGCTCGGCATCATCGTCGGCGGCCGGCTGGGGCACGTGGCCTTCTACACCCCGTCGCTGATCTGGACCGACCCTCTGGAGATCCTGCAGGTCTGGCACGGCGGCATGAGCTTCCACGGAGGGGCGCTGGGCGTGCTCCTGGCGCTCGCCCTGTCCTCCATGCGCGGCCGCGCCGACCTGTGGCGGATCGGGGACTTGATCGCCGCCTGCGTGCCCATCGGTCTGTTCTTCGGCCGCATCGCCAACTTCATAAATGGCGAGTTGTGGGGCCGGCCGACCCTTCTGCCCTGGGGCGTCATCTTCCCCGGCGCGGGCCCGGAACCGCGCCACCCCAGCCAACTCTACGAGGCGGTGCTGGAAGGCCTGCTGCTGTTCGCGCTCCTGCGCTGGGCGACGCATGGTGCGAAGCTGCTCAACCGCCGGGGCGTGGTCATAGGCATGTTCACGGCCGGCTACGGCCTGATTCGCATCTCCCTGGAGACCGTGCGCGAGCCCGACGCCTACATGCCAGTCTTCCCGCTGGGCCTCACCATGGGGATGATGCTGTCCCTGCCGATGGTGCTGGTGGGCCTGATCCTCATCCTGCGCGGCCTGCGCGAGCCGCTGCCCGCACCGCTACCCAAGCCGGAGACCGATGGACCTGCGTGAGCGCCTGGCGGCCGAGATCGCCGCCGACGGGCCGATGAGCGTCGCCCGCTACATGACCGCCTGCCTGCACGATCCCGACTTCGGCTACTACGCCACCCGGCCGGCGATCGGCGAGGATGGCGACTTCATCACCGCGCCCATGGTCAGTCAAATGTTCGGCGAGCTGATCGGCGTCTGGGCTGTCTCGGCCTGGGAGGCCGCCGGCCGGCCGGCCCTGTTCAGGCTTGTCGAGATGGGGCCAGGCGACGGGACCCTGATGGGCGACCTGCTGCGCGCCGCCCGGGTGGCCCCCGATTTCCTGAGAGCCGCCGATCTGTGGTTGGTGGAGACCTCCGCCCCGCTGCGCGACCTGCAACAGGGCAGGCTCGCCGGCGCCGCCGTCCGCTGGGCCGACCGGCTGGCCGACATCCCGGGCGGCGCGCCCCTGCTGCTGGTCGCCAACGAGCTGCTGGACTGCCTGCCCGCGCGCCAGTTCGTCCGCACCCACGCCGGCTGGGCCGAGCAGGTGGTGGGTCTCGATGCGCAGGGGCGTCTCGCCTTCGGCCTGAACCCGACGCCCGCCGCCAGCCTCCTGCCGGACGCCCCGCCCGGCGCGGTGTTCGAACAATCGGCGGCCCAGGCGGCCCTCGGCGCGGAGCTCGGCCGTCGCCTGGACCAGGACGGCGGCGCGGCCCTGCTGATCGACTACGGCCGCGACCGGCCAGGTTTCGGCGACACCCTGCAGGCGCTCAGGCGTCACCTGAGGGTCGACGCCCTGGCGTGCCCCGGCGAGGCGGACCTGACCATCCACGCCGACTTCCCCGCCGTGATGGCCGCCGCGCGCGCGGAGGGCGCGGCGGCCGCCATCCTCACCC
>CANJKG010000172.1 GCA_947474775.1 Caulobacteraceae bacterium
CAATGAATTTAAGAGTTATTCGCAAGAAGTGCCGGGAATCACTATTCGCTATCCCGTCCGCCTAACATGCTAGCATCCGCGCGAGGTCGAGGTCCGTCGGTTTGTCCACATCCACGGACGCCAGTCCATAGGGCGTCCGCACCACAGCCGCGGTGAAGCCCCCCAGCTCGCCGATCCGTCGGGCCGCACGGTCCAGGGTCAACCGCCCGGTCGCATACTCCAGCAGCACCCGGGGGCCCAGCAGGGCGGCGATCCGCCAGGGCCGCTTGCGGTCGGCCTCGACGCGCCGCCACAGGTCCGTCACCGCGAATGATCGGGGCGTCGCCAGGTAGAACAGGTTGCAGCCCGACCAGTCGCCGTCGGCGAATTTCAGCCAGGTTCGCTGCGTCCCTGGCGCGGCGGCCTCCACGTCGCTCCGTCCCGCCACCAGGGCGCAGACGTCCGCACCGGCCGGGACGTCCCCCAGGAAGGCAGTGATCCACTCCGGTCGCAGCAGGGCATGGTCGGCGGTGGTGACCAGCAACGGCGCGCCCAGCGCCTCGGCGCCCTGCCGCACGCTCTGGCTGGGTCCGCCGGCTGCCTTCAGCACCTCGGCGCCAAGGGCCGTCGCGGCTGCGCCCACGTCGGGATGCGACGCCGATACCGCGACCCGCCCCGCGCCCGCCGCCCGCACCGCTCCCACCACCCGCGCCAGCAGGGTCTCGCCGGCAAGGTCGATCAGGGCCTTGTGCGGGACGCCGGCATAGTCCGCCACCGGATCGGGCCCGCCCCGCGAGCCGGCCAGCACCAGGGCGTTGAAGCCCGCCACTCAGATGGCCTTCTCGTAGAGACGGTAGGTCTTGGTGATCCAGGCGCCCGAGGCCTCGGCGATCCGCCGCATGGGGGCGTTGTCCTCCAGCACCCAGGACAGCTCGCCACGCTGGTAGCCCAGCTTGCGGGCGTTGGTGGCCGCCACGTCGATCAGCAGGAACGGCAGCAGCCGGCCGCGCAGTTCGCCAGCGAACTTGCGGCGGACCCCCATCAGCGGGCAGCGCACGGTCTTCAGTCCCCTGACCTTCAGCCGCCACAGCAGCTTGGCCCAGCCGAACGGCAGCAGCTTGCCGTCCAGGTCGGCGATGGCCTCGTTGACGTTGGGCAGGAAGATCATGAAGCCCGCCACCTCGCCGTCGATCTCCGCGAACCAGGACAGGCGCGGGTCGACCACCGGCCTCATGGCCTTGGCCAACTGGCGGGTCTCCGCTTCGGTGGTCGGCGTGAAGCCCCAGTTGCCCGCCCAGGCGTCGTTGAGGATCTGGGTCAGCAGGTCCACGTCCTGCTCGTAGCGCTTCATGTCCAGCTGGCGCAGCCTCACGCCCTCCGGCAAGCCGCGCCGGATGCGCTTGAGCACCGGGGCCGGTAGGTCCACCGTCACGTCGCAGCCATAGGCGTAGACGTCCTTGGCCTTGACGTAGCCCTGCGCCTCGACCTGACGGCCCGCGTAGGCGGGATCGTGGCCCATCATCACCATTGGCGGGGTCTCGAAGCCGTCCACCAGCAGCCCCACCTCCTCGTTCACCGACAGGTTCATCGGCCCCAGCGCGCGCTGGCAGCCACGCCCCTTCAGCCAGCCCTCGGCGGCTGCGAACAGCGCCGCGAACACCGTCGGATCGTCCTGCGCCGCGATCAGGCCGAAGTGGCCGGTCCTGCGGTCCGGTTCCTGGGGCGCAAGGGCGTCGATCTGGGCGCTGATCCGGCCCACGTCGACGCCGTCGCGCACCGCCAGGAACAGCTGCACCTCGGCGTGGGCGAAGAACGGGTTGGTCTTGGGGCTCAGCGCCTCCACGCGCTCCATGATCAGGGGCGCGATATAGTTTGGGTCGCCTGCGTTCAGCCGCAGGGGCAGGCGCACGAAGCGGTCGAGTTCGGCCCCGGTGGCGACTGGGACGATGGCGATCTCGCCCACTCAGCCCTCCAGATAGAGCAGAGCGGTGATCCCGCCAGCTGCGAAGATCGCCGGGGCCGCCCAGGCGGCCAGCACCGCCGGCGCGGCCCCGCTCTCGCCCACGGCGGTGAGCAGGCCGTCCACCACCAGGAACAGCAGGCCCGCGCCCAGGCAAAGCGTCAGCACCTGCGCCCCGCGTCCGCTGCGAAAGTTGGCCAGGGTCACCGGCGCGGCGATGATCAGCATCACCAGGGCCGCCAGCGGCGCCGCCCATATCCGCTGCAACTGGGTCTCATAGTAGGAGGCCGGGCGCACCGAGGCGCCACCCTCCAGGGCCCGTAGGGCGGCGGGCGCGGCCAGAGAGCTGTCGTCGCCCCAGAACATGGTCCTGACGTCCGCCGGCCGCAGCAGCGAGCGCCAGCTCATCTCCGTCGCCGAACTTTTCTGCACGCCGCCCTCGCCCACGGCCTGGAGGCGCGGGGCCCGCAGGATCCAGGCGCCGTCGTTGAAGGTGGCCGCCTCGGCCCGGATCTGCCGCAGCAACCGGCCGTCGTCGTCGCGGCGGTAGATGATCACATCCTTCAGCAGCCGTCCGCTCTCGTCGCCTGGGGCGGCCACCACGATGTCGCGGCCCACCCGGAAGGCCCTGGGCCCCACCACCTTCTGCTCGGCCGCCGGCGTGGTGGAGCGCCACCAGGCGTCTAGGGTCCGGTCGGTGCGCGGCGCAATGAATAGCGACACACCCAGGTGGATCACCAGCATCATCACCGCCGCCGGCGCCGCCATGGCGGTGAGCTTATAGACCGACAGCCCGGTCGATCGCATGGCCACCACCGCGCTCTGCTGGGCGAGCTGGGCGAAAGCGAACAGGGCGCCCGCCAGCACGGCGAGCGGCGCGGCCTGCTCCACCAGCCGCGGCAGGCGCAGGACGGCGTAGTAGCCCAGGCCCGCCAGCCCCAGATCGCGGTCCAACACCTTGGTGGTGATCTCGAGCAGGTCGAGGATCTGCAGGATGCCCACCAGCACCAACAGGGCCCCGATGATGCGCCCGGCCATGATCCGCAGGATGTAGTGCGCCAGGATCATGCCGGCGTCTGCGGCGTCTCGAGAGGATCGGGCCGCTTCAGGCGGCTGAGCGCGTCGACCAAATATTCGATGGCGATGCCCATGGGCGTCTGGCCGGGTCGCTTGCGGCCGCTGATGAACACCACCGCGCTGAGCAGGGCGAACAGCGCGAAGGGCGTGCCCACTGCCGGCAGGGCGTCCATGTGGCCGCTGGCCGCCAGGCTCTGGCCGAACTGGATCAGATGCTGGAAGGCCAGCAGCAGCAGGCCCGCGACGATGATCCCGGGGGCGCGCCCGCCGCGCTTGGAGGTCAGTCCCAGCGGCACCGCCAGCAGGGGCAGCAAGGGCAGCACCAGGGCGCGCGACAGCCGTGCGTAGAGCTCGCCCAGCACCACCTGGCGGTCGATCAGCGCCCTCGGCTGGATGGCCTCGCGCAGCAGTTCGAACATGGTCAGCTCACGCTCGTCGCCACCCCGGGCGCGCAGCAGCCTGGCGGCGCCCACCAGCGGCACCTGCACGTTGATACCCTTGAAGGCCAACACCTGGGGCTCGCCCCGGCTGTTGGTGCTGAGCTGCTGGCCGTCGGTGAGCTCCAGGGTCACGTGCTTGCCGTCGGCCTCAGGCGTGATCTTGGCCGAGGCCGCGGTGGTGACCTCGGACGTCCCGTCCGCCTTCAGCTTGCGGATGAAGATCCGGTCCAGGCGCCGGCCGGCGGTGTCGCCGCTGTCGGCGGTCATGGTGACGGTGGCGTCCGGCGATATGAAGGACTGCGGCCGCACCTGGCCGTTCCAGCCGGCGTTCTCCGCCGAGTGCATCACGGCGCGATAGGTGTAGCGGCTGTATGGCTGGATGAAACCGAACAGCACCAGGCTGAAGGCGGCCAGCGCGGCCCCCATGCAGATATAGGGCGCGGCGAAGCGGCTCAGGGAGACGCCGCTGGCCAGCAGGGCGTCGATCTCAGAGTTCTCATTCAGCCGGGTCACCACCACGAACAGGGCGATGAAGAACGCCGCCGGAAGGGTGAGGCCCAGGTAGTGGGGCACCAGGTTGACCGCCGCCTCCGCCACGAAGCCGAACCGGTTGCTGGAGTCCGACAAAAGGTCCAGCAGCCGCAGGACCCGCTCCAGCAGCAGGGCCACCAGGGTAACGCCCAGTGACCCGAGCATTGGCCAAAGCGCCAGTTCCAGGATGTATTTGTCCAGAAGTCGCATACGGGCTGAGCGCTAACGCCTCGACCCCCGCGCGGCAAGCGTCCTTACGCCAGCACGTATCGGCCGAGCTCCTCGATCCCGCCGTCGGCGGTCAGCCCGCGGGCGACCACCCGGGTGGAGAAGCCGGCCCCGTCGCGTTCGATCTCCAGCCCATGCCAGCGCGCGGCCGGATGACGGCCGTGGGCCCCGGACGAAGCGGACGGCGCGCCTAGCACCGGGATCGCGCCGGCGGGCCCGGCGGTCATCGCGATCGTGGGCGCATGGGCGTGCCCATGCAGCACCAGCTCCGCTCCGTGACGCCGCAGGGTCTCGCGCAACGGCGCGGCGTCCACCAGCGACTTGCGCCAGGAGACCATCCCCACGGTGATCGGGTGGTGCAGCAGGACCATGCGGTAGAGGCCCTCCCGTCCGGCCGCCTGGAGGATCGCGCCCAGCCGCTCCAACTGGCTCGCGCCCAGCTCGCCCTGGGCCAGGTAGAAGGCGGTGGGCAGGGCGGAGCACAGGTTGATCACCGCAACGGGTCCCCGCCGTCTGACATAGGGAAAACTCTCGCCCTCGTCTCCCAGCCAATCGGCCCAGGGCGTGAACCGATCGGCCCCGCTGACGCCGGTCAGGGCGTCGTGGTTGCCGGGGCTCAACGTCAGGCCCTGCGGCGGCGATAGCTCGCGCAGCCAGACGCTTGCGGCGGCGAACTCCTCCGGGGTGGCGAAGTTGGTGAGGTCGCCAGTGAGCACGATGTGATCCGGCGCATAGGCCTTCACATCGTCCACGATGGCCGCCAGGACCGCCGGCGAATGGGCGTGGCGCTTGCGCCGCCAGGCGATCCGGCTCAACGACCGCTTTGACAGCAATTCGCGCAGGCCATTGCGGAACCGGGGCGGCGGCAGGTGGGGGTCCGACATATGGGCGATACGAAATAGCGGCAAGGGCGATGCGATCTGGCCAGAGGGCAGGCAAGTTGCGTATCAACTCTCACCGATTTGCAGAAGGGGCGACCGCAGCTGCGGTCGGCGGGGACACGTTTGGCTGACGATCCATCGGCAATGTTCCCGGAAGCGGCCGGCGTCGGCCGCCGGGCGGTTCCATGGTCCGCCCGATGACCCGCGTCGGCATCGTCCGCAACCCGTTCAGCCACCGGCACAACCGCGGCCGCAGCCTCGAGGCGGAGACCTCTGGCGAGATCTTGATCGCCATCACCGACACCACCGACGCCATCGACCACGCCCTGGACGCCTTCGCGGCGGCTCGGATCGACCTGCTGGCCATCGATGGCGGCGACGGCACCATACGCGAGGTGCTCAGCCGCGCCCCGGAGGTGTTCGGCGGCCGGATGCCGCGCCTGACCGTGCTGCCCAACGGCAAGACCAACGCGCTCGCCCTCGACCTCTATGAAGGCCGGACCTGGAGCCTGGGCGCCGCCCTCAATCCCAGCAGCGGCCGCCTGAAGACCCGCAGGCCGCTCGAGCTTTGGCGCGCCGGCGCAGCGAGCCCGGAGCTGCGCGGCTTCATCCTGGGGACCGGCGCCTTCGTGCGCGCCATCCAGCTCGCCCAGAAGACCCACCAGCTTGGGGCCTTCGACAACCTGGCGGTGGGCCTGACCCTGGCTGGCGCCATGGGCCAGGCCTTCTTCGGCAGCGCGCGCAACCCGTGGCGAGCGGGCGAGCCCATCGACCTCGGCGGCGCCATGCCGACTGGGGCGGCCACCACCCTGCTGCTGGCCTCGACCCTGAAGCGCATGCCCATGGGGTTCAAGCCGTTCGGCGAGCTGCGCGACGGGCTGAAGGTGCTGACCGTGGACGCCCCGGCGCATCGGCTCGCCCGGGCCTTTCCGGTGGTGATGTCCGGCCGCGACGAGCCCTGGCTGGCCGAGGCGGGCTATCGCCGCGCCGACCTGGAGAGTTTCCATCTCGCCCTGGCCGGCGATCTGGTGCTGGACGGCGAGATCTATTCCGGGGGCGAATGGGAGGTGCGGGCCGGCGCGCCGCTGGAGTTCCTGGTCCCGTGAGCGGGGACCTGGCCGCCCTGGTGCGCCGGGAACTGGCCCAGCCGGTCTCCGAGCCGGTGCGCGCCTTCGCCATGGCCCTGGCGCAGGCCCGGGGCGCCGCGGCGTTGCTGTTCTACGGCTCGGCGCTCCGCACCGGCGACCTGGACGGCGTGCTGGATTTCTACGTGCTGACCCGCGGTCCCCACCGGCGCGGCCTGCGGCGCCTTGTGGAAAGCCGGCTCTGGCCCGAGGTGAGCTATCACGAGATCGGCGGCCTGCGCGCCAAGGCGGCCACCATGCCGCTGGATACGTTCCGCGCCGCCGCCGAGGGTCGGCGGATCGACACCACCATCTGGGCCCGCTTCGTCCAGCCCTCCGCCCTGGTCTGGAGCGCCGACGCCAGGGCCGCCGCCGAGGTCGAGGCCGCGATCGCCGCCGCCGTGGTCACCGCCACCTCTATCGCCGCCGCCCTCGGTCCCGACGGGGGGACGCCGGCCGCCTACTGGCGCGCCCTGTTCCGCCGCACCTACGCGGCCGAGCTGCGAGTGGAGCCCCCCGGACGCGAGGGGCAGATCCTGGCGGCCTTCCCGGGACGATACGAGGCCCTCCTGACCCTGGGCTGGGGGGCGGCCGGGATCGATTTTGTGGAGACGGACGGCGAGCTTCGGCCGATGATGCCCGCCGCCGAGCGCACCCGCCTGCGCCGCGCCTGGGCGTTGCGCGGCGCTCTGGGCAGACCGCTGAACGTCGCCCGCCTGGCCAAGGCCACCTTCACCTTCGAGGGTGCGGCCCGATATGCCGCCTGGAAGATCGAGCGCCACACCGGCGTCGCCCTGCCGCTGACCCCTTGGCAGGAGCGTCATCCGCTGCTGGCGGCGCCCGGCGCGGCCTGGCGCCTGTGGAGACGCCGTCGCCGCTGACCGGACGCCTGAAGCGCAAAGACCCGGCCAGGGACCAGGGTTCTTCCTCGTCCTGGGATGCGCTCCCAGAGCCTCGGTTCAGATGGAACCATCTGAACCTTGAATCA
>CANJKG010000173.1 GCA_947474775.1 Caulobacteraceae bacterium
CCACGTGCCGATGCACAAGATCAAGGCCAACATGGACAAGCAGCTGGCCGTCTGCGGCGAGGCGCCCTTCTACACGCTTGGCCCGCTCACCACCGACGTGGCGCCGGGCTACGACCACATCACCAGCGCCATCGGGGCGGCGATGATCGGCTGGTTCGGCACCGCCATGCTCTGCTACGTCACGCCGAAGGAGCACCTGGGCCTGCCCAACCGCGAGGACGTGAAGGTCGGCGTGATGACCTACAAGCTCGCCGCCCATGCCGCCGACCTGGCCAAGGGCCATCCCACCGCGCGGGCCTGGGACGACGCCATCTCCCGGGCGCGGTTCGAGTTCCGCTGGGAGGACCAGTTCAACCTCGGCATCGATCCGGAGACCGCCCGCGAGTACCACGACGAGACCCTGCCCAAGGAGGCCATGAAGACCGCCCACTTCTGCTCCATGTGCGGGCCGAAGTTCTGCTCGATGAAGATCAGCCAGGACATCCGCGACGCCGCGCGCGGCCAGAATGACCTGGGCCAGAACGAAGTCGCGCAGGGCATGGACCAGATGGCCCAGAAGTTCCGTGACGGCGGCGGCGAGATCCTGGTGAAGGTCTGACCTACTCCTCGGCGTTGGCCTTCGCCGGCGCCGGCCAGACGCGCACCGCCACCGCCACGGCCACCGAGCCCAGCACGGCGGCGATCGCGCCCATCCACTGGGTCGAGTTCATGCCGACGGCCGCGTGGTGGCCGGCCATGGCGCCGGAAATCACCACCATGGCCACCGAGCCCCATTCGGTGAGCTCCTTGGTCGCGATCATGGCCGATCTCCTGCTTGTCCCGAGCCGGGATTAGCCGCAGCCTTTCCCGGCAGGCGATGCGACACGGGCGCGCAGGTGGGCAGCAGCAAGACCGCGCCTGGCGATCGCTGTCCTCCCCGCGGCCGAGGCAGGTTTCCCAACGCCCCCTGGAACCTTCACCCTAGCGAAGCGCTCTGCAACTTCCGGGTCCCGTTCGCGGGGCTATCCGAAGAGGGGGTGCATGCCGCTTCCGGTCGATATCCACATCGGAAGGGTGCTTCGCAGAAGGCGCCAGCTGTTGGGCCTGACCCAGGCGCAACTGGCTGAAGTCTGTGGCCTCACATTCCAGCAAATCCACAAGTACGAGACCGCGATAAACAGCCTGTCGGCCACGCGCCTGTGGCGGCTGGCAGACGCGCTCAGCGTGCCGGTAAGCTATTTCTTCGAGGGTCTTCCCGCCGAGAAAAAGTCGTTCGCGCCGTCCAACGACCACAAACGGCCCGGCTAGTCCTGTCCGAACCTCCCTCTGCCAAGGCGCCTTGTATGTAGGTGACATTATGTCACTAAATCCCCCGGGCCGGCTGGGCGTCTCAACGCCCCCCGCGATCAGGCTTGGAGGAAATTCGCCATGCAATCCGTCGCCCCCAGGATGGCGCAATGGGTGAAGGCCCTACGTTACGATGACCTGCCTCCCGAGGTGCTGCACGCCGCCAAGCGCTGCATCCTCGACTATCTGGGCGTGATGCTGCGTGGCTCCACCCTGCCTCAGGTGCAGCCGGCCTACGCCTACGTGCAGGACATCGGTGCGAAGCCGCAGAGCACCATCGGCGGTTATGGGACCAAGACCACGCCGGCCTATGCGGCCTATGTGAACGGCACCTTCGGGCACAGCTGTGAGTTCGACGACGCCCACCTGTTAGCGGGGCACCCCGGCGTGCTGGTGATCCCCGCCGCGCTGGCGATCAGCGAGGCGCATGGCCTGTCCGGGAAGGCGCTTATCGAGGGCGTGGTGGCCGGCTACGAGATGATGATCGTGTCCGGGGCCTGCATCCATCAGCAGCAGGCGATCCTGGGTTGGCACAACACCAAGGTCCAGGGGGTGTTCGGAGCCGCGGCAGCCACCGCCAAGCTGCTGGACCTCAGCGAAGAGCAGATCGTCAACGCCTTCGGGATCGCGGGCAGCGACGCCTCGGGGACCATGGAATACGACCAGAGCGGCGGCGAGGTGAAGCGGCTGCACGCCGGTCTGGCGTCGCGATCGGGCCTGCAGGCCGCCTTGCTCGCGCAGCACGGCCTGACCGGCCCCAGCACGATCTTCGAGGGCAAGCGCGGCATCTGGCGGATGTTCAGCGACAAGTTCGACAACGACCCGGAAATCTTCTGGGACAAGGGCTTCTTCATCCCGCAGACCATCTTCAAGATGTCGCCCGCGGTGGGCACCGTGCATGGCTCCATCGACGCGGCCCACGAGATCCGCAAGCGTTGGAGCTTCGATCCGGCGGAGATCGAGCGTATCGACGCCTATGTGTCGGAGCTGACCTTCACCCACGGGGCCTCGATCGTGCACCCCACCGATTGCATCGGCGCACAGTTCAGCCTGGCCTTCAGCTTGGCCCTGGCGTTTGTGAAGGGCCGGACCCTGCTTTCCGACTATCTTGACCCGGACAACTGGACGGACCCGGCCATCATGGCGATGGCCTCGAAGGTCACGCCCATCGAACGGGACACTGCGCCGGGAGCCTCCATCCTCGGCGGCATGGTCAAGGTCACCCTGAAAGACGGGCGGACGTTCGAGTACGACCAGCCGATTCCCCGCGGCGATCATCGGAACCCACCCAGCGACGCCGAACTTGAGGAGAAATTCCGTGGTCTGGTGGATGGCCTGATGCCCGCAAGCCAGGCAGAGGCCATCATCGCAGGTGTGGCGACCCTGGAGGACATGCCCGATGTGTCGGTGCTGGCCCGGCTGCTGGCGCTCCCCGGGTCTCCTCCACGCTGATGCGCGCCCGTTCAGGCCTCGAAGAAGACGTCCACGTCGGAGCCGAGCGCGCTGGCGATCGCCCAGAGTTGGGCGGCGGTGAGGGTGGACGTACCCTCTTCGCAACGGCGGATATGCTGGGCGCTGAGGTTGCAGGTCGCCCCTAGCTCCTCCGGGGTGACGCCCGCCTCCTCGCGGCGCGCGCGCAGCCTGGCGCCGATCAGCCTGCCGAGACGCTGGTCCTCGGCTAGTCGCCTAGCGCCCGCGTCCCGGCCGCCCGCGGTCCTCGGCGCCCAGGAGCGATTTTCAAGCAATTCCGCCTGCTTCCGCAGTTGCGCGGCCTGGGCTCAGAGACGGTCCATGTCGGGCCCGCATCTTTCGCCCTTCGCCAGGTACTCGGCGGCTTGCGCCTGCCGACGATAGTCTCCGGCGGATCTCATGACTCTTGTAGCCCGATGTTTCGGCGCATGTTCCTACAGCGTCGCCGCCAAATGTCAGATTCGCTCCAACAAGGCCGATCGCCATCGCCGCCGTTTCTCCCCGCACTTCTGCCCGACGTTCCGATCGCCGGCCATGTTCTGGAAAAAGGCAGAGATGATTCGCGACCGCGACGCCAAGCTCTACCGCCGGGGTGCGACGATCTGTCCATGTGCGAACCGGGAATGAAGGCTGCCCGACTAGCGGGCCGCCCCCTGTCAAGGCTGATGGACGTGGCGATCAAGGGACAGTCGGGGCCGGGGGATCGGCCGGGGCCTCCGGCGATGTCACCGCGGTCGAGGCTTCGGTCGGCAGCGGGTCCACCGTCGTGGGGGCGGTGGCCGACATGGTGGGCGGGTTGGGCAGGGCCTGCGAGGCGGCCGCCGTCGCGGGCGCCAGGATCGGCTGGGCTTCGGCTACGACCAGGGCCTCGTTGGGCTGGCCGGGGGCCAGCACGGCCACGCCGGTGTCGCGGGGCTGGCTCATGTACCAGCCGCCCACGGCCAGGGCGCCCAGGGCGACGACGCCTGCGCCGAGCGCCAGGGTCGCGGTGTTCGGGCGGTTGGCGCCGGCCGTCTTGGCGGCTCCGGTAGTGGTCGTGGTGGTGCGCGAGGTCCCGAAACTCTTGCGGGGCTTCTTGCTGCGTTCCCAGGCGGGAACGGCGGCGAACATGGGGCTCTCGACCGACTGGCCGGCGTCCGAGGCGGGTTGGTTGCGAAGGGGATCGTAGTTGACGGAGATTCTAGTCTTACTGAATATATCTGAGAACAGAAATGTCAGGATGGAAGGTGGATTCCAATCGGCATGGGAAGTGTGACCGTAATAGCGGCATTGATAATTAGTCATATGTGTTGCCGCCGAGAATGATATTTCTCGTCTCTTCGTGAAGCTATAACACCAAAGTAATGAGGCGATTTGTGTTTTGAGTATGGAGAAAATATGCTCATCCCCCGCTGGGTTGCTTGCTCCCTCCTCACCTGACGCCCCGCGCTTGACCACCGGCCCGACGCACGGCCAAGGTCGCCCCTGGAGGAACGGAATGCGTCTCAAGGCACGGCTGCGGCGCGAGTGGCGTTTCCTGCGCGGTCTGAGCCGCACCCTTTCCCGGGTGAAGGGGATCGAATCCGCTTCGACCAACCTCATCTGCGACGACCTGCAGGCGGCCGTCGACGAATGGCGCGGGCGCCCCGCCCTGACGTTCGAGGACCGCAGCGTCACCTATGGCGAGCTCGACGCCATCGCCAACCGCTTCGCGCGCTGGGGCCGGGGCGCGGGCCTGCGCAAAGGCCAGACCGTGGCGCTCTTCATGCCCAACCGACTGGAGTACCTGTGCATCTGGTACGGCCTGTCGAAGATCGGGGTCGTCACCGCGCTGATCAACAACCAGCTGGGCGGCGCGGCCCTCGCCCACTGCCTGAACCTCTCGGGCGCCTCACATGTGATCGTCGACCCGGACACGCAAGCCGCCTTCGAGGCCGCGCAGGGCCAGCTGGAGCGGCCGTTCCAGGAATGGGTGCTGGGGTCCGCCAGCGGCGCGCAGCGTGATCTCGCCCAGGCGCTGAAGAGCTGCAGCCAGCTGCCCCCCGACCGCAGCGCCCGTGAGGACGTGAAGGCCGGCGACACCGCGCTGCTGATCTTCACCTCGGGCACGACGGGTCTGCCAAAGGCGGCCCGCATCACCCACGTCCGCGCCCAGCTCTACATGCGCGGCTTCGCCGGCTCGACGGACGCCCGGCCCAGCGACCGCATCTACATCGCGCTCCCGCTCTACCACGCCACCGGCGGGCTCTGCGCCATGGGCGCGGCCCTGCTCAACGGCGCCTCCATCGTCCTGCGCCGCAAATTCTCCGCCAGTCATTTCTGGGAGGAGGTGACCGCCGAGGGCTGCACCATGTTCGCCTATATCGGCGAGCTCTGCCGTTACCTGGTCAACCAGCCGGTCCACGAGGACGAGACTCGCCACAAGCTGCGGTTGGCGTTCGGCAACGGCCTGCGCCCCGACATCTGGCCGGTGATGAAGCAGCGCTTCCGCATTCCGGAAATCCTGGAGTTCTACGGGGCCACCGAGGGCAACGTCAGCCTGTTCAACTTCGACGGCAGGGAAGGCGCCGTGGGCCGCGCGCCCAAGTATCTCCGCAAGCGCTTCAACGTCCGCCTGATCCAGTTCGATGTGGAGACCGAGCAGCCGATCCGCGGCCCGAACGGCCTGTGCCGCGAATGCGGTCCCGGCCAGGTGGGTGAATGCATCGGCCAGATCGGATCGGACGCCCGCTCCGCCTACGCCGGCTATGTGGATAGGGCGGCCACCGAGAAGAAGATCCTGCGCGACGTGTTCGAGAAGGGCGACGCCTGGTTCGCCACCGGCGACCTGATGCGCTCCGACGCCGACGGCTACCTCTATTTCGTCGACCGCATCGGCGACACCTTCCGCTGGAAAGGCGAGAACGTCTCCACCAACGAGGTCGCCGAGCGCCTGCAGTCCGCTCCGGGCGTGGAACAGGCCAATGTCTATGGCGTCGCCGTGCCCAGTTCTGAGGGACGCGCCGGCATGGCCGCCCTGGTGACCGGCGAGGGCTTCGACATCGCGACGCTCGCCGAGCATGTGGCCCGTGAGATCCCGCCCTACGCCCAGCCCCTGTTCGTCCGCCTGTTGCCGCACCTGGAGACCACCGGCACCTTCAAGGTCCGCAAGATGGACCTGGCCGCCGACGGGTACGACCCAGCGCGCATCAAGGGCGGCCTTTGGTTCCGCGATCCGAAGAAGGGCTACGTCAAGCTGACGAAGTCCGTGTTCGACAGGATCGAGAGCGGCGCCATCAAGGTCTGATTTCTTCATTCCCTTCTGGCTTCGCCTGGGGGAGCGGAATGCGCCTAACCCTTCGCTTCGAGGGAGGAGCGCGCTTATATCCACCGCTATGCCCGACGCCCCAGCCATGGCCCTCAAGGGGGCCGCCCTGATCAAGGACGAGGTCAGGCGACTGCCGGATCGGCCGGGGGTCTACCGCATGGTGGGCGAGGCCGGTGAGGTGCTCTACGTCGGCAAGGCACGCTCGCTGAAGAAGCGGGTGCTGCAGTACACCCAGGGCCGCTTCCACACCCAGCGCATCGCCCACATGGTCGACCTGACGCGCTCCATGGAATTCGTCACCACGCGGACCGACACCGACGCCCTGCTGCTCGAGATCAACCTCATCAAGCAGCTGAAGCCGCGATTCAACGTTCTGTTGCGCGACGACAAGTCCTTCCCCGAGATCGTCATCCGTCGCGAGCACCCGGCCGCCCAGCTGCGCAAGCACCGCGGCGCTCACACCATCAAGGGCGACTACTTCGGCCCCTTCGCCTCGGCCTGGGCGGTCAACCGCACGCTGAACACCCTGCAGAAGGCCTTCCTGCTGCGCTCCTGCTCGGACAGCGTCTACGAGACTCGCACGCGGCCCTGCATGCTGCACCAGATCCGCCGCTGCTCGGCGCCCTGCACCGGCCTCATCAGCCTGGAGGACTATGCGGGCCTGGTGGACCAGGCCGCCCTGTTCCTGCGCGGCAAGTCGCGGGCGGTCATGGGCTCCATGTCGCTCCAGATGCAGGACGCCTCCGACGAGATGGAGTTCGAGCGCGCCGCCCGCCTGCGCGACCGCATCCGGGCGCTGGCCTCCATCGCCCAGGAGCAGCAGATCAACCCGGAGACCGTGGACGAGGCCGACGTCTTCGCCCTCCACGCCGAGGGCGGCCAGGCCTGCGTGCAGGTGTTCTTCTTCCGGGCGGGGCAGAACTGGGGCAACCGCGCCTACTTCCCCCGCGTCGACAAGAGCGACGAGGACGTCGATGTGATGGCCGCCTTCCTGGGCCAGTTCTACGACGACAAGCCG
>CANJKG010000174.1 GCA_947474775.1 Caulobacteraceae bacterium
GAGCAAGGTGCCTTTGCGGTCGCGCTTGAATACCGCGCGGAAATTCCAGCCGTGGCCGTGATAGTCGGCGAACTGGGTGTCCTTCAGCTTCTTGTTGAGGTCGAAGACGTTGCGCAGGAAATCGAGGCTGGCCCACAGGCCGCGCGGCGCGGCGCCTTCCGGGTTGCGGTCCAGGACCTTGCGGATCTCCGCCGTGGTCGGATAGCGCTGCCGCTCGGGCCACATAAACGGAGCGTCGGCCTCGTAGTCCCACATGGTGTAGCCGAGGTAGGTGTTCATGAACATGTTCGGCTGGTGCATGTGGCAGTTCATGCACTGGGAAGTCGGGATCGCGCGGGTGAAGGCGTGCTTGATCGGGTGGCCGGATTCCTCGCGGTCGATGGTCGGATCGGCGGTGGCGGTCTGGCCGTCGCGCCCGTACTGGGAATAGCCGAGACTGTGGGTGGGCTGGCGGTCGTTGGCGTAGACCACGTGGCAGGATGCGCAGCCCGACTGGCGGTAGTCGCCCGGCTGGTCGTTGGTGCCCATGAACCAGGTGAAGGGGTCGTTCAGCCGGGTCTTGTGGATATTCAGGACCGGGATCGCGACGCGCAGGCCGGTGCCGGGGCCGCGGTTGGACTGGCGGATGTCGGGCCTGCCGGGCTCTTCCAGGCGCTGGGCCTGGCCTAGCGAGTTGGGCAGGCCGATCTCCGGGAAGGTCGGGTTGATGTTGCGGCCGCCGCGCTCGAACACGCGGAAGATGTCGGCCGGCGGGATCACATGCCAGGTCGGCATGGGATAGAGGGTGGGCAGGGCGCCGCGCGCCTTCTCCTCCGGCGTCACCTGACCGGGCGGATTGCCCGGCGACAGGAGGCGGGCGGGCTCGCCGCGCCGGGTGTAGGCCTCGCCCAGGATGTAGTTCTTGAATGGCAGGATGCCGTTGTTGTAGGAGGCGCCGCCCCACAGCATGGCCCCCGTGGCCATCAGCGAGCGCTCGGCCTTCTCGATCAACTCCATGTGGCAGGCGCCGCAGGACTCGCGGGCCACCCGATAGTCCGAAGGGTTCACGAAGCGGACGAACTCCGGGGATTCCTTGTTCAGCAGGGTGTAGCTCTGCTTGGGATTGGCCGATTTCGGGTAGTGCCAGGCGTGCGGATAGCGCGGCAGGACGTGGGCCTTGTCGCGCAGCTTGGCGTAGGCCGGCGCGGTCTTGGCCAAGTCGGCCGGCGCGGTGACCGTGGCGTCGCCGCCATGGCAGTCGGCGCAGCCCAGCACCACCGCCTGCGAGGCGTGCATGGAGGCGGCGTCGGTGGAAGTGTGACAGCTCACACAGCCCGCGGACTTCGCGTCGGCCTCGGCCGCCGACTGGCTGGCGGGAGCGGCGGGCCAGATGCGGTAGGCCCGCGCCACCGGCTTTTCCTCGTCGTCGGCGCGGAGCGAGAGGGGCGCAAGCACGGCGGCGGCCGCCAGGGCTGCTCCGATCCATGCTCTTATGATGCTGCGGCCCATCATGTCCCTAGAAGGTGAGAATCGCGTTCAGGAGGATCGAATAGTAGCGGTCGTCCCCGCCGCTGTTCGTGAACAGATCGCCAAATCCCTTGCCCGGATCGAACACCGCGCCCAAGGCGCGCAGGACCACGTTCTGGTTGACCCAGGGCCGCCAGACCGCCGCCACCGAATAGTCCCAGCCGAGGCTGCGGGGAATGGAGCCTTCCTGGCGCAGGACCCTGAGCGTCGTGGTGTCGGCGAACCACAGGCGATTGAGGTTGGTGGAAATCCGCACGGCCGGGGCGACGTCGAAATCGCCGCCGGCGCCCAGCAGCATCGTGCCGGGGTTGTTGAAGTTGGACTGGCCCTCGTCCTTGGAGGACCGCAGGCTATTGAGGATCCCGTTGCGGCCGTTGAGGAAGACCGCCCGGCCGCCGCCCGCGAAGGGGATGGTCTGGCGGATCCAGTAGCTGGAGTCGGCGCCGGCGAACTGCGGGTTCTCCTGGATGGCGTCGAAGCCGCGCTCGACGTCGTCGTAGGGGTTGTTGTCGCCGGAGGCGTAGAGGGCCGAGGCGCGGACGCGGATCCAGTCCAGGTCGTAGGACGGCTCGGCGGCCAGGAAGAAGCTGCGGATCTTCGCCGGGCGGCTGGTGAAGATGCTGTTGCGGTCCTCGCCCAGGGCGGCATAGGCCGAGGCGGTGAGGTTCATCCGCCCGATCCGGCCATCGGCGTTGTAGCCCAGGTAGACCACGTCGTAGTCGCGGCCCCGCAGGTCGCCGATCAGGGCCGGGCGCACCGGGAAGCCGTTGTGGTCGACCTGGATGTTGGTCGCCTCGCGGTTGCGGTTGTAGATCACCGTCACCTGGGAGGTGAGGCCGGGCAGCGGCAGGTCCTGACGATATAGGTTTGCGATGGCGACATAGTCGTCTCGCAGCGGCTGGCCGAGATCGTTGAGGCCGGAGTTGGTGTCCTTCTCGATCCGCTGGAAGAGCGCTAGGTTGTACTGGAACCGGTTGTTGTCGCGGTTGCCGAAGATGCGCACGCCCACCTGGTTGTCCTGGAAGACGAAGCCTCGGAAGTCGGTGGAGAAGGGCTGGATGCCGACCCGGATGGAATCGAAGTCGTAGCGGTCGGAGACGTTACGCAGGTGGTAGTCGACGAAGGCCTCCTGCAGGCCGACGAAGCCGTCGCGCCGGTGGCTGGGCCTGGTGGGCAGGACGGAGAGGACGCGCCGCTCGGGCACGTCGACGTAGTTGTAGTTGAGACCGACGGCGACCCTGAATTCGAGGTCCGGCGGCTTGAAGGCGGTGGAGCCCTTGGTGAGGCCCGCGCCCAGGATGGCGGTCTGGGCGAACACCAGGCTGTCGCTGCGGCCGAAGGTGTCGATGCTGCCGGGCCGCTCGGTGGTCTGGGCGCCCACGGGGATCGGGAAGGCGCGCGGCTCAAGCAGGGTGTCGGAAACGGCGTTGAGCTGCAGGAACCAGTCGGGCCCAAGCCCCAGGCCGATGGGCCGGTCACCCTTGAAGGTGTTCTGGGAATAGGGGTCGAACCAGCGAGAGCGGACACCGATCGCCTCCACCAGACGCCAGCGGTCGGGGACCGGCAGGTGGTCGCGCGGGAACGCCTCGGGCGGCGGGGCGCGCACGGCGCCGGGGTTCCTCTGGGTGACCGGCGGCTCATAGGTCTCGCGCCGGCCGGGGCGGCGGCGGGGCTCCTCGGGCTCGGCGGCGGGCGGCAGGACGGCCTGGGCCAAGGGCGGCGGCGGAGCCTGGGCGGCGGCGGTCCGTGCGAAGAGGGGCGAGGCGGCGGCCGGCTGGGGTTCAGGGGGCGGCTCGGCGGCGGCGGCGCGCTGTAACAGTGGCGAGGCGGGGACCGCGGCCTTCTCGAACAGCGGCGGCAGCGGCCGATCGGATCCGCCGCCGGCGCCTGGATCGGCCTGGGCCAGGAGCAGGATCCCGATGGGGTCGTCCTCGCCGGAAGGCAGGCAGGGCCCTGGCCCTTGATTCGGGCCCAGACCGGACAGCAGGGCGCCAATGGGATCGTCGTCCGCCGTCACGGCCGCGTGGGCCGCCGGGACGGCGCCCAGGAAGGCCGTCGTCATCAATGCGACGGCGAGCGGTTGGCCCCGGCCCATGCCCCTATTTGCCCTGACAGACGTTCTGGTCCGCAGTGTCTAGGAAGGGCGCGAACGGACAGTTAACGTATCTTAGCCTTACCGGGGTCGGCAGGCCGACGACCAGCTGGTCGGAGCGGATCGCCGGATCGGCGTTGCGCACGCCCCCCACCCTGGCCGCACCATTGTGCAGGCCGAGGAAGGAGACCATGTCGTCCTGGTCGATGCCGTCGCCCGAGACGCCGATGCCGCCGACCAGCTGGGTCCCGCGAAAGATCGGCACGCCTCCGGGGAAAATCTGGATGCCGTTCTGCAGGCGGTTCTGGCCCGGGCCCGCGTCCGGCAGGGAGGTGCAGCGCTGCGGCGTGTCCGTGGCGCCGCCGCCCACGAAGCCGAGGTGCTGGGCGATATTGCCGCTCACCAGGGCCGACTGCAGGCCGGTGGCGAACGGGCTCCACTGAGCGATAGGCCGTGACAATGGCCCAGGGGGGCGGCCCCGCTCGCCGTCCGGATAGTAGGGCCGCGCGAGGTTGCCGATGGCGCGGGCGGCGAAGGCGGTGCGACCGGTGAGCCCGTTCGGGTCGCCGAGGAAGGTCCGCGTGGCGGCGACGAAGCTCCGGACATCGGCGCTGGGGTCGGCGGACAGATTGGCGGCCGCGAAGGTCCCGGAGAAGAAATTGACCGTCCGCGCCTTCTGCAGCGACACGTCGATGCCGAACACCGGCGCGTCGGGGGAGCGGACGATCCCCAGGACATTTCCACGGCTGTCGACCACCGAGATGGTCACCTGGGCGCGGCTGTCCAGCGGGCGGCGGATCTGGGCGCGGGCGCGGCTCATCACCACGAACGCCTCCTCCAGGATCACCCGGACTTCGGCGGCGGCCAGCGGCTGAGGCACATCGCCGGTGTCGGCGCCGCCGCGCACGGGATAGCGAGGCTGCCCGGAACCGTCGGTCAGGACGAAGGCGTCGGCGTTGGCGAACTCGCCGGTGGAGGCCTTGCGCACGCCCGAGGCTTCGGTCCCATAGGCCTGGCCCGCCAGGGCCGCGCCGCCGGCGTAGTAGCCGCGGACCGCGACCAGGGCGCCGACCGCAGGGCCCAGCGAGGCGAAGGTCGGCGCGGTGGCGGCGCTGCTGCGCAGGGAGCCGACGGCGGTGTCGCTGAACCGCAGGCTGGTCCCGTCCACCGAGACCCGGTCGGCGCGGATCTCGACCGGCGCCTCGAAGCCGATGGAGGCGGCGAGCGCGATGGCCTCCTCCGGATCGTCGTCGACATCGAGGACATTGCGGTCGAAGCCGTAGTCGCCATCGGCCATGACGCCGACGCCGCCCACCAGGACTCCGTTCTTATAGAGCGGGAAGCCGCCCGGATCGGCGGCCAGGCCCAGCGGCGAACGCTTCGGCCCGACCAGGGCGCCGGGGCCCGCCGCGCCGGTGAAGCGCTGGTTCAGGTCGGAACAGGGAAGCTGCGAGAACTGCACCCCGAACAGCGGGCCGCTCTCCAGTCCCGGGGTCGAGGCGGCCGGCGGGAAATGCTCCTGCACGATCATGCTGGCGGTGCGGGTGGAGAAGGCGTTGCCGCCGGAGGAGAGGTAGGCGCCGGTGATCGCCTTGGCGATGGCCGCCGCCGTCGCCGGCGCGACCACGCCCTGGGCGTCGAAATTGCCCCCGGGTCCGGGCCGCAGGGTGGCGTTCAGCCGCGCGCCGGTCATGGAATAGACCGCCAGCACATTGCCGACCCGGTCGGTGACGGCGATCACCGCCGGCAGGTTGCGGGCCTGGGCCTCGGCCACGCCCCGGGCGATGACCTGCTGGACGTCGGCGACGGTGAGCGCCTCGGCCGCGGGGACCGCGTAGAGCGGCGCGCTTGCGCCTCCGGTGGGCGGCGGAGCGACCGGCGTGCTGTCGCCGGAGGAGCCGCCGCCGCCGCACGAGGCCAGCGCCAGGGCTGCCGCGCTGGCGAGGGCCGCTACGCGTCGCGCACGGCTCATCGCATCGCCCTCGCCGCCTGGGCGATCCGGGCCATTACCTGGCGGAATTCGTCCGGCCGGAAGGCGTTGGGGTCGCGCACGGCCGCGTAGGCCCGGTCGAGCTCGGGTCGGATGCGGGCGGCGGCTGCGCGGTCGATCTGGCCCTCGGCGGCGAGCGCGCCCACCAGGGTGTCGACGGCCATCACCGCCTGGGCGCCGCCGGCGTAGTCGGTGTAGCGGCGCGCGGTCTCACCGCTCAGGACGGCGTCGAGGATGTCCAGGGTCTCGGCGCGCCGGAAGCCGCGGGCGGCGAAGGTGTCGGCCAGCGCGCGGGAGGTGGCGGCCAGCTGGCCGGCCGCGCGTACGGCGCCGGCGCGGTCGCCGGCGATGGCGGCGTGGAAGGCCCGCGAATCGGCCTCGAAGCGCGCGGCCAGGCCTGGGGCGGCGGTGCGCGCCGCCGCGGACAGCATGATCATGTTCTCGTCGTTGAACGGCGGCGCGCCCACCGGGATCGGCCGGGCGGGATTGGCCTCCTTGCGCGGGCGTATGCGGGGATCGTCGGAGATCGCCCGGTGGCAGCTGTGGCAGTCGAAGAAATAGAACTCCGGGAAGGCGCCGGCGCGGGCCCGGGCCGGATCGGCGTAGAGCGAGGCGGCGCGGTCGACGGCCATCGCCTGGCCCACGGCCCAGACCTTCACCCCGCCCGGCGAGGACTTGCGCGAGACGTAGTCGGCGTCGACGTCGTGGTGGCGCTGCAGGCTGGTGAACAGGTCGAGCTCGAAAGCCACCCGCGGGTGGCCAGCGGCCATCATCTGGTGGGTCACGAACTGGCCCTGGCCCTTGCCGCCGTAGTGGCAGTCCAGGCAGACGGCGGCGCGGGCCTTGGGGTTGTCCAGCGGGCGCAGGCCGCGGGCCACGTTGTCGGCGTGGGTTGCGCCCACCGCATAGTGGCTGGCGATCCAGCCGCCGGAGCCGCCGTGGCAGCTTTCGCAGCCCACCCCGTCGGAAAGCTGGAACTTCGCGCCCCGGGCGGCGGCCGGCGCCGGGTCGGCGTGGCAGCCCAGGCAGACTGCGGCGTTCTGGGCGGGCCCTATGCCCATCTTCGCGGCGATGGAGCGGCCCCGGTCGGAGGTAAGCGCGCGGAAAGCGCGGCTGTGGGCGCCGGCGGCGCTGGAGGGGTCCTGCCAGGTGATCAGTTCGTTCTGGCGGACCACCACCCCGCTGGCCACCGGGCGGCCGTGGCAGGTCGATCCCGCACAGGAGGCGACGCCCTCATGGACGCCGGTGCGGCCAGCCTGCGGCGCGCCTATGGCGCTGCCCACCACGAGTGCGGCGGACAACAGGGCGGCGCATGACAGACCCAGAAAACGCGAAATCTCTCCGCCCCCCATCGTCGTCCAACGAGGCTCCCCATAGAATCCCGAAACGCGTGTCGGCGAAAGCCTAGCAGTATTGCGGCCGGGCAAGAAGGCGCTTTCAGCGGCTTTGTTGCACGGATCGCGCAAACGGCCCAAAGGGCAGCCGGCTGGGGCAAGGCTCGGCTTGAA
>CANJKG010000175.1 GCA_947474775.1 Caulobacteraceae bacterium
CAGGAACACGTCCGGATCGCGGCGCATCTCCTCGGCCATGGCGTCGCGCAGCGCGTCGCGCAGCGTCACCTTCACCAGCTTCACACCCTCCGGCAGCTCCGGGTCGCGCAGGGCCGGCGTAGCGACTGGAGCGGCGCTCTCCGACGGCGCCTTGGCGTCGACCGCAGGCATGCGCTCGGGGTCGCCCGAGGCGGCAGCGCGAGACTGCGGTTGTGGGTCCGGGTCGGGTTGTTCCGGGGCGGCCGCCTCGCCCTCGCCGCTCAGCCGGGCGATGGGCGTGTTGACCTTCACGTTCTGCGCGCCCTCGGGCGTCAGGATCGCCTCGACCGTGCCCTCGTCGACGGCCTCGACCTCCATGGTCGCCTTGTCGGTCTCGATCTCGGCGATCACGTCGCCGGACTTCACCGCATCGCCCACCTTCACGTGCCACTTGGCGAGCGTGCCCTCCTCCATGGTGGGCGACAGGGCCGGCATCAGGATGTCGGTCATGCCCGTACCTCGGAATAGACATCCGTATAGAGCTCGGACGGTTCGGGCTCGCGGCTGGTGCGGGCGAACTCGGCGGCGTCGGCGACGATGCGCTTGACCTCCGCGTCGATGGCCTTCAGCGCCGCCTCGTCGGCGAAGCCCTGCTTCTCCAGCAGTTCCTCGATGTGGTCGATGGGGTCGCGCGTCTTGCGCACGTCGTCCACCTCCTCGCGGGTCCGGTACTTGGCCGGGTCGCTCATGGAGTGGCCCCGGTAGCGGTAGGTCTTCATCTCCAGGATGTAAGGACCGGCGCCCGATCGCGCGTGCTCGGCGGCCTTCCCGGCGGCGGCCTTCACGGCCAGCACGTCCATCCCGTCCACCTCCTCGCCCGGGATCCGGAACGAGGCGCCGCGTTTGAAAAGATGGGTCTCCGCCGAGGACCGCTCGATGGAGGTCCCCATGGCGTACTGGTTGTTCTCGATCACATATACGACCGGCAGGCTCCAGATCTCGGCCATGTTGAAGCTCTCGTAGACCTGGCCCTGGTTCGCCGCCCCGTCTCCGAAGTAGGTGAAGCAGACCTTCCCGTTGTCGCGGTAGCGGTTGGCCATGGCCAGGCCGGTGCCCAGCGCCACCTGCGCGCCGACGATCCCGTGGCCGCCGAAGAAGTCGGCCTCAGTCGAGAACATGTGCATCGACCCGCCCTTGCCCTTGGACGAGCCGCCGGCCCGCCCCGTGAGCTCGGCCATCACCGCCGCCGGGTCCATGCCGCAGGCCAGCATGTGGCCGTGGTCGCGATAGCCGGTGATCACCTGGTCGCCGGCCTGCTTGATCGCCTGGACGCCCACCGCCACGGCCTCCTGGCCGATGTACAGGTGGCAGAAGCCGCCGATCAGCCCCATGCCGTAAAGCTGTCCCGCCCGCTCCTCGAAGCGGCGGATCAGCAGCATCTGCCGGTAATAGCCGAGGAGTTCGTCCTTGCCGGCCCCGGCGTTCGCGCTTCTGCCGTTGGATTTCCGCCCGGCCGTCTGCGCCCGCGCCATGCGCTTCTCCGTCGTGTACGCCGTCAGGGCTGGTTTAGCCGCCCTGCTGGCTCATACGGATCACATAGTCTCTCGGGTCGGCGAAGCCTAGCAGGGAGCGCGCCCTTTCCTCCAGAAGATCGGCGGAAAGGCTGGTGTCGCGCAGAAGCCGGGCGCGGACCTCCAGGTCCTGCCGCTGAGCGCGCATCTGCGCCAGTTCCCGGGTCTTGGCCGCCAGGGTCTCGTCGCGCTGGTTCGAGGACAGCAGGCCACGCTCGCCGGTGAAGGCGTGGAAACCGAAGTAGAAGATCAGGAACGCCAGGGCGGCGGTCGGGAGATATGGGCGTAGGCGGGCGAGCACGGCGAATCCCTTCGGAAACCCTAGCTTCGCGCCCTCGTGGTTAAGGCCTGTTAAATGTCGGGCCGTTCACCCGGCGAACAGCGACGGCTAGATGCGCAGCGCGCCGCGGCCGGCATAGACCGCCTGGTCGCCCAGCTCCTCCTCGATCCGCAGCAGCTGGTTGTACTTGGCCAGCCGGTCGGAGCGCGCCAGCGAGCCGGTCTTGATCTGCCCGCAGTTCGTCGCCACCGCCAGATCGGCGATGGTGGAGTCCTCGGTCTCGCCAGAGCGGTGGCTCATCACTGCCGTGTAGCTATTGCGGTGCGCCAGATCGACCGCGTCCAGGGTCTCCGACAGGGTGCCGATCTGGTTGACCTTCACCAGGATGGAATTGGCCAGGCCCTTGCCGATGCCCATGCCGAGCCGCGCCGGATTGGTCACGAACAGGTCGTCGCCCACCAGCTGCACTTTGGAGCCCAGCTTGTCGGTGAGCAGCTTCCAGCCCTCGAAGTCGTCCTCGGCGCAGCCGTCCTCGATAGAGACGATGGGGAACTTCGCCGCCAGATCCGCCAGATAGTCGACCATTCCCGCCGGATCGACGGTCTTGCCCTCGCCTTCCATGACGTACTTGCCGCCCTTGAAGAACTCCGTGGAGGCCACGTCCAGGCCCAGCACGAAGTCGGCGCCCACCTTGTAGCCGGCCTTCTCGCCGGCGCCCACGATGAACTCCAGCGCGGCCTCGGCGCTGGCCAGGTTCGGCGCAAAGCCGCCCTCGTCGCCCACGTTGGTGTTGTGACCCGCCGCCTTCAGTCCGGCCTTCAGTCCATGGAAGATCTCCGCGCCCATCCGCAGGGCTTCGGCGAAGGTCGCAGCCCCCGTGGGCAGGATCATGAACTCCTGGATGTCGATGGGATTGTCCGCATGGGCCCCGCCATTGATGATGTTCATCATCGGCACCGGCAGCACCCGCGCCGATACGCCGCCCACGTACTTGTAGAGCGGCAGGGCTGACGAGCCCGCCGCCGCCTTGGCCGTGGCCAGGCTGACGCCCAGGATGGCGTTGGCGCCCAGCCGCGCCTTGTTGGGCGTCCCGTCCAGCTCGATCAGCATCCGGTCCAGCCGGCGCTGATCCTCGGCGTCGGCGCCCGAGAGCGCGTCGTAGATCTCGCCGTTCACCGCCTCGACGGCCTGCTGGACGCCCTTGCCCAGATAGCGGGCCTTGTCACCGTCGCGCCGCTCCATCGCCTCGTGGGCGCCGGTGGACGCGCCCGACGGCACCGCCGCGCGGCCCATCGATCCGTCCTCCAGCACCACGTCCACCTCCACGGTCGGGTTGCCCCGGCTGTCGAGGATCTCGCGGGCGGTGATGTCGACGATCTCGGTCATGTGGCTTGCGTGTCCTTGCGCGGTTTCAGGCGCGGCGAGGCTTAGCCAGCTTCACGCGGCGGGGCAACGCCGCTCAGGCCTGGACGCTGCTCCACGGCCCGGTGATGGCCAAGGTCATCCCTGGCCAGAACACATTGACGAACATCGTCGCTCCGTCGGGCGAGAAGCAGACACCCGCCAGCTCGGAGTTGGCGCCGACGTTTGAAACGCCCGGCTGGGCCTGTCGTCCGATGGTGTAGGTTTTCCCTTGCGGCGTGATCCCCCGGAGGTAGTTCACGCCCTTGTCGTCGGCCTTGTCCTCGCAGACGACCAGATGACCCCAGGGGGCGACCGAGAGGTTGTCGGGCATGTGCAGGGCCTGCTTGTCCATGGACTGGACGAACAGCTGCAGCCGCCCGGGCTCGCGCGCCTCGCGGCCATCGCCCTCGAACCGGCTCGGCCGGTAGCGCATCACCTGGCCCAGGCGCTCGGGGCCGCCGCTCGTGCAGGTGAAGTAGAACTCGCCGTCCCCGAGGAAGATGCCCTCGCCGCGGGCGAACAGGGCCGCGCCCTTGGCATGGCCGCGCTTGCGCAGGTCGTCGTCGGGGTTGTCGATGCCGTCCATGTCGATCCAGACCACGTCGCGCCAGTCGCCGGTGGCCCAATCCGTCCGCTTCCAGTTACGGCTGTCGCCCTCGTCCCGGTTGTCCTTGAACCCCAGCGCCTGCAGGCGCCCGCCCTTGGCCAGGGCGCGGCGGTCGTTGGGCAGGTAGCGGTAGAACAGGCAATCGCCGGCCGACTCGTCCTCGGTCAGGTAGACGATCCCCGTGCGCGGATCGATGGCCGCGGCCTCGTGCTTGAACCGCCCCATGCCCTCGATGGCCACCGGCTGGACGAGGCCCTTGTGCATGGCGGGGACCTCGAACACCCAGCCGTGCGACCGTGGGCCGGGCCCGCTGGGCGGGCCGCCGGGCAGCAGCAGTTCCTCGCAGGTCAGCCAGGACCCCCAGGGCGTGCGGCCGCCAGAGCAATTGGTCGTGGTTCCGATCAGGCTGAGGTGCGAGCTCTCCAGCTGACGGGTGCGCATATTGTAGACGTGGGTGGTGGCGCCACCGGAGTGGGCGCGACCGTCGGCGTCATGGTCATAGACCAGCGCCCGGTCGACCTTGCCGGCCAGGCCATGGGAGACGCCGAAGGGCCCGAAGTCCCTGTCGACAGGCTTCAGTTCATGGTTGCGCACCAGTGTCACCCGGTCGCCGTCCATGGCGAAGCAGGCCATGCCATCGGCCTTGCAGGGCGTGATCAGCCCGTCGCTCATCACCTCGCCGGCGCGGCCGAAGGCGGTGTAGCTGAAACCCTCTGGCAGGTCGAACAGACCGAAGGGGTCGGTCTTCAGCGGGCCGTAGCCCGCCACCTCATTCCGGTAGACGTCGCCCTGGACGGCGGCGGGATAGGCGCTCTGCGCGTGGGCGAGCCGCGAAAAGCCCGCGAACGCCGCGCCGGTGGCGGATATCATCGCGCGGCGTGTCAGATTCATGGGTCGAACTCCAATCACGCGCTTGTCCGCCAGCCCCGTGACAACACGATGAACGGCCTAGCCACGCCAGGCCTCCACGACCAGGGCGGTGTCGTAGAATTCCTTGAAGGCCGCGACCTTACCGCCGCGGATGGTGAAAACATGGGCCCAGGCGTAGTCCAGCGCCTTGCCGTTGGTCTTCAGCTTGAGCCCGATGCGCCCCTGCACCCAGACCGTGTCGCCGGACGGATGGAAGCTCTGCGGCTCGAACGTCGTGATGTCCTCGCACTCGCCCAATGCCCGGAAGAACCCCAGCGCGCCATCTCGGCCATGGCGGGTCCCGAAGGTCGGATAGTCGGACGCGCGGCCTTCGACCACCCAGACAACGTCCTCGGTCAGCATCTCCAGCAGACCTGCGATGTCGCCCCGCCCGAACGCCGCGTACACCTCATGCACGACGGCCAGCGGATCCTTGCCCATCATTCCCTCCCCGAAACGCGAAACGCCGGCCGCGGCGAACGACCGGCGTCATCGATGAGGTTGGCCCAAAGGCCCAGGCGACGGAAGAGCTAGTCTTCCTTCGGCGTCAGAACCTGGCGGCCCTTGTACATGCCGGTCTTCAGGTCGACGTGGTGCGGACGCTTCAGTTCGCCGGTTTCCTTGTCCTCGACGTAGGAGTTGGCGCCCAGGGCGTGGTGCGACCGGCGCATGTTGCGACGCGACGGGGATACTTTGCGTTTCGGAACGGCCATCGGAGACTCTCACGGGCGCGGAAATTAAGCCGGCGATCCGAGGGCCGCCGAACGAGCGCGGGTCTATGCCCCAATCCCGTCCCCGGATCAAGTTGGCGAGGCGTCGCCCGATCAGACGAGCCGGCTCCGCTCCTTGGCCGCGCCGATGAAGCTGGCGAACAGCGGATGCGGGTCGAACGGCCGGCTCTTCAGCTCCGGGTGGAACTGAACGCCGACGAACCAGGGGTGGTCGGTGCGCTCGCACAGCTCCGGCAACTCGCCGCTGGGCGACAGGCCGGTGAATTTCAGCCCCGCGCGCTCGATCGCCTCACGGTACTGGATGTTCACCTCATAGCGGTGCCGGTGGCGCTCGGAGATCGCCGTGCCGCCATAGATCTGCGCCACCTTGGACCCCGGGGTCAGCACCGCCTCATAGGCCCCGCAGCGCATGGTCCCGCCGAGGTTGTCGCCCACGCCGCGGACTTCCCGGTCGTTGCCCCTCACCCACTCGGTCATCAGGCCGACGATGGGCTCCGACGTCGGGCCGAACTCGGTGGACGAGGCGTGCTTGAAGCCGGCCAGGTTCCGAGCCGCCTCGATCATCGCCATCTGCATCCCGAAGCAGATGCCGAAGTACGGGATCTCATGTTCGCGGGCGAACTGCACCGCCCGGATCATGCCGCCGGAGCCCCGCTCGCCGAACGCGCCCGGCACCAGCACGCCGTGGACCCCGGTCAGCCGTTCGCCGATCAGCTCCTCGTCCTTCTCGAACGCCTCGCCTTCAATCCACTCGAACCTCACGCGTACATTGTTGGCCACCCCGCCGTGGACCAGGGCCTCGATCAGCGATTTGTAGGCGTCGGTCAGCGCCGTGTACTTGCCGACGATGGCGATGTTCACCTCGCCGTCCGGGTGCGACAGCGTGTGCGAAATCTGCTCCCAAGCCGACAGGTCGGGCTTAGGCGCGGTGTCCTTCAGGCCGAACACGTCGAGCACCTCGGTGTCGAGCCCCTGCACATGGTAGTCCAGCGGCACCGCGTAGATGTTGGCGCTGTCCATCGCCTGGATCACCGCGCTGGGCCGCACATTGCAGAACAGCGCCAGCTTGCGGCGCTCGCTCTCAGGGATCGGGATCTCGCAGCGACAGAGCAGCACGTCCGGCTGGATGCCGATGGACCGCAGCTCCTTCACGGAGTGCTGGGTGGGCTTGGTCTTCATCTCCCCGGCCGTCTTGATGAACGGCAGCAGCGTCAGGTGGATGTAGCAGGCGTGCCCGCGCGGCAGCTCCTGGCCCAGCTGACGGATGGCCTCAAAGAACGGCAGGCCCTCAATGTCGCCCACTGTGCCGCCGATCTCCACCAGTACGAAGTCCACCCCCTCGCCCGGATCGGACAGGACGAACTGTTTGATCTCGTCGGTGACGTGGGGGATCACCTGGACGGTGGCGCCCAGGTAGTCGCCGCGCCGCTCCTTCTCGATGATCTTCTTGTAGATCTGGCCGGTGGTGATGTTGTCGTTGCGGGTTGCGTTGACGCCCGTGAACCGCTCGTAGTGGCCCAGGTCGAGGTCGGTTTCCGCCCCGTCGTCGGTCACGAAGACCTCGCCGTGCTGATAGGGGCTCATCGTCCCCGGATC
>CANJKG010000176.1 GCA_947474775.1 Caulobacteraceae bacterium
ACCGTGCTCTGCCCGATACATGAGGACGACCTGACGGCGCACGTGGGGCCGCTGCTCCAGGCCGCCGCCGTGCCGGCCACCATCACCAACTGGGCGGGCGACGTGGCCGTGCCGGTGGAGGAATGGGTGCGTTACCTGGCCGACCTGATCGGCGTGGAGCCGAACATCGAGTTCATCGAGGGTCGCACCCTGCCGTCCTTCGTCAGCGACAACTCAAAGCGCCTCAGCCTGGGCTGCGTCTGCAAGGTGGACTGGAAGACCGGAATGCGCCGCATGGTGGAGCGCCGCCATCCGGAACTGAAGCTGCGCCCGCCCGCCTGAGCGGGCGGCCCGATAACCTCCGCTAATGTTCGATCCGATTTTGGGATTGGACGGCAGGTTGGCCGGGTGCAAGGTTCGTCCGCCCCGTAGCCTGAGGAATCCGGCGCGGGACGGGGAGGCACAGGTGGACGCCAAGTGGCAGACGGTCGCTGACGAACTTGAGATACGCAAGGTGCTGGCCACCTACTCGCGCGGCGTCGACCGGATGGACCGTGCGCTGCTGGCCAGCATCTATTGGCCGGACGCCTACGACCACCACGGCTCGTTCCAGGGACCGGCCATGGAGTTCGTCGACTGGGTGCTGGAGCATGTGGCCCGCGAGCGCTGCACCATGCACCTGCTGGGGCAGTCCTACATCGACATCCATGGGGACAAGGCCAACACCGAGACCTACTGGACCGCCTACCATGTGCGCGACGCCGAGGACCTGAACATGGTTCTGGCCTACGCCGGACGCTACGTGGACCAGTTCGAGAAGCGGGGCGGTGTGTGGAAGATCCGGCATCGCGATGTCATCCGCGACTTCGCCTACAAGCAATGCGCCGAGCCGCCGCTGCTGGGCGGCAAGCGCAAGATCGGCGCCCACTCCACCAAGGACCCGTCCTACGACGTGTTCGGTCCCACGACATAACTGCGCTGAATTTCACGGTCTGAGAAAGAGGACGACAATGGCCAAGTACTACCAACTCGTCATGGTCAACGCACATCCGGGCGGGGACGAGAGTTTCAATAACTGGCTGGACAACCATCATATCCCCGAGGTCTGCGAGGCCGGCGGCATGACCGCCTGCCACCGCTTCGAGCTGCCCCCGGAGGAAGCGGGCAACCCCAAGGCGACCAAGAAGTACATGCATCTCTACGAACTGGAGACGGACGACCTCAACGCCACCAAGGAGAAGATCAACGCCAAGCGGCATCTGCGCACGCCGTTCCCGGCGGGCCTCGACACCAGCGACATGTTCGCCGTTTGGTACAAGGCCCGGTGAGCATGACCCTCCCGAGCAAAGTCCGCCAGGTCGTCCTGGCCGCGCGGCCCGCGGGTAAGGTCGCCGCCTCCGACTTCCGCCTGGAGACCGTGGACGCGCCCGCCCTCGGCGAGGGCGAGATCATGACCCGCACCCTGTGGCTGTCGGTCGACCCTTACATGCGTCTCAGCCTGGGTGAGGGCGGGCAGGCGCTGGGCTCGCTGATGAACGGCGGCACGGTGAGCGAGGTGGTGGCCTCCAGCAACCCGGCCTTCAAGGTGGGCGACATCGTCGAGGGCCGCACCGGCTGGCGCGACTATGCGGTGAGCAACGGCCAGGGGATGACCAGGGTCGACCCGAGCCTTGGGCCAATCACGACGGCGCTGGGCGTGCTGGGCATGCCGGGGCTGACCGCCCACACCGGGATGGTCCCGGTGGGCAAGGTCAAGGCCGAGGATACGGTGGTGGTCTCGTCGGCCGGCGGCGCGGTGGGATCCATCGCCGGCCAGATCGGCAAGGCGGTGGGCGCGCGCGTGGTCGGCATCGCCGGCGGGGCGAAGAAGTGCGCCGAGGTCGAGGCCCTGGGCTTCGACGCCTGCGTCGACTACCAGGCGGCGGACTTCGCCGCGAAGCTGAAGGCGGCCTGCCCGAACGGCGTCGACCTCTATTTCGACAACGTCGGCGCCGCGGTCTCCCAGGTGGTCTTCCAGCAGCTGAACCTGGAAGCCCGGGTCTCGGTCTGCGGCTTCATCGGCTGGTCCGACCTGTCCGACGCCGCGCCGGGCCCCAACCAGCTTCCGGCGCTCTACAAGACCATCGTCATGAAGCGCCTGCGCATCACCGGCTTCACCGGGGCCAACAAGGCGGCCGACGCCATGCAACAGCTGGCGGGCTGGGTGAAGGACGGCAAGATCGCCCATCCGGAACGGGTCTACGAGGGCCTCGACCAGGCGCCGCAGGCCTTCGCCGACATGTTGGGCGGCAGGGCCGGGACGGGCAAGGTGGTGATCCGGGTGGGCCCGGCCTGATGGCCGAGGCCAAGTATCCGCGGCGCCGGGCGATCGTCACCGGCGCCAGCGGAGGGATCGGCCGCGCCATAGCCGACGCGCTGGCGGCCAGCGGCGCGAAGGTGCTGCTGGTGGCCCGCGACGAGGCCGGGCTGAAGCGGGCGGCCGAGGAGATCAGGGCGGCGGGCGGCCAGGCCGCCTGGGTCTCCGCCGACCTCTCGCAGGAGGGCTCCGAGGCGGCCATCGTCGAGGCGGCGCTCAGCGAGATGGGTGGAATCGACACCCTGGTGAATTGCGCCAGCCTGACGCTGTCGGTGGATTTCTTCACCCTGACCGACGCCCAGTGGAAGGCGGGGTTCGACGTGAAGGTGTTCGGCGCCATCCGCCTGTGCCGCGCCGCCTGGCCGCACCTGCGTGAGACGCAGGGGTCCATCGTCAACATCGGCGGCGTGGGCGCCCGCACGCCCAAGGTGGACTACGAGATGAGCGCGGCGCTGAGCGCGGCGCTCATGGCGGTGACCAAGGCCCTGGCCAGCCGGGGCGTCGAGGACGGGGTGCAGGTGAACCTGATCCACCCCGGCTCCATCCGCACCCCGCGCATCGAGGCCATGTTCGGCGGCTCCGACGACCCCGTGGCGCGGGCGGAGGCCCTGAAGGCCCGGGCGCGGAGCTTCGGCGCCAACCGGCTGGGGGAGCCTGAGGATATCGCCAACCTGGTGGCCTACGTCGTCTCGCCGGCGGGAGACTTCTTCCAGGGCTCCATGATCGACATGGACGGCGGGTTCACCCGGGGAATCTAGAGCCTGATCGGTTCAGATGGAACCATCTGAAGCGTGCTCTAGCGCCGCCGGCCCTAAGGGACGTACTGCACCAGCTCGAGGCTGTGGCCGTCGGGGTCCTGGACCAGGGCGATGCGGATCGAGCCCTGACCGGGCTCGTGGCCGGAGTCCTTCGGTTCGTGGATCACGGCGCCGCCAAGCGCCCTGGCCTGGGCGCAGGCGCGGGCCGCGTCCGTGGTCTCGAACGCCAGCCCCATGCTCTGAGAACTGCCTGTCGGGACGTGTTCGCCCTTGCGGTAGATCAGCATGACGGTGGTCGTCAGCGGCGGGTCGTCCGGATAGCCCAGGAAGAGCTCCGCGAAGTCCGCCGAGGGTCGACGTTCGCGCCTGACCACCAGGCCCACCACCTCGCGATAGAAGGTCAGCGAACGGTCGATGTCGGTGATGTTCACCCGCGTGAACATCCACCGCCGCCGCCGCGCGTAGCGGGAGGCGCGGTCGCTGGCGGCCGGCTGGGCCTGCGCGCGCCCGCAGAGCGCCGTCGCCGCAAGCAGGGCCAGGGCGATTCGCCGGCCGGGGTCGTGGGTCATCCGCCTATGCCACCAGCTCGGAGACGGGCTTGCTGGTCCTGAGGGAGCCCTGACCCCAGGCGTCGACGGGGACGCCCATGAGCATCTGCATGGTCAGGCCGACGCGGGAGGCGGGCGTTCCGGCGCCGTTGATGTGCAGGCCCGTCTTCACCTTGCCGCCGGCGCGTCCTGCCACCATCATCGGGATGTTCTCGATGGAGTGGATCTTGGCGTAGCTGGTCTCCGAGTGGGCCAGCACCAGGCAGTTGTCCAGCAGGGTCCCGTCGCCTTCCCTGAACGAGCCTAGGGTGTTGATGAAGTAGCCGAAGGCCTCCATGGAGCGCTGGATGAACCAGGTGACGTCCGGCTGGTAGCCGAGGGTGGGGTCGATGGCCTCCTCGTGGGTCAGCTGGTGGTGCGAGATGGTGCTGCCGGGGCGGGTGAGGCTGGAGGCCCCGCTGACGAAGTTGAGGTTGAACACCCGGGTCTGGTTGCAGGCGAGCGCCATGGCCAGCAGTTGCGACATCATCTTGTGGTTGGCGATCACCTGCTCCACGTCATTGCCCTTGGGGGTGGAGTCATCGCCCCTGGCGGGGATGCGGCAGGCCTCCAGCGGGGCCGGCTTCTCCAGCTGGATGGCCAGCTGCTGCTCAGTCTGGCGCAGCGAGGTGAAGTACTGGTCCAGGCGCTCCTTGTCGCGCACGCCCACCCGCTGCAACAGGGCCTGGCGCTCCTGCGTCACCGCCGACAGCGCGGACTTCCTGGCCATCACCACCGGGTCGGGCTTGAAGTCGGCGCTGTTGGGATCGGCGAAGTCCGGCCCGAAGATCCGCGCATAGAGCGCCAGGGGCGAGGACTCGGAGGGGTTCAGGTTGCCGGCGCCCCGGCCGCTGAGCGAGTTGGTGGCGTCCTTGGTGGCCGAGACGTCCAGGGAGCGGAACCGGCTTCGATTGCCCACATGGTCGGCGATCAGCACGTCGAAGGAGGGCGCCGGAAGCTCCCGCGAGCTGGAAGCCACCGCCGTCCTGATGCCGACGCCGCCGCTCACGTGCGGGGTGTTGCTCTTGCCGTCCAGGGGCACGTCGAAGCCCGACAGGATGGAGATCTGGTCCTTGTAGGGCGCGATGGGCTTTAGCTCAGGGCCGATGTCGTAGTTGGCCCCGATGGTCTTGGGCGTCCAGCGGTCGTCGTTGACGCCCAGCCCCCAGAACCAGGCCCCGAACCGCACCGGCAGCGGCGCGCCAGACGCCATCGCCGTCCCGTTGCCGTCCAGGAAGCAGTCCAGCAGCGGCAGGGACACGCCCACCGCAGCCCCGCCCATCAGCCCGCGCAGCACACTGCGCCGCGGATACAGACCAGCCATCAGCGGGACTCCTTTGAACGTGTCGCCAGGGTGGCGACCTTAGCGTGGGGCGCCGCGCCAGGCATCGGCAGGGCATAGAACTCGGGGCTCAGCGCCACCTGCCGCAGCAGGGTGCGGAGATGGTGGCCGCCGGCTTCGAAGTCGGACTGCAGCCGGCCGATCCAGCCTGGCGTGGTGCGGGCCTCGGGCAGGCCCGTGGCGTACTCGGCGAAGCGGCGGGTGAGGCACTGGGGCGGGACCTTGCTGGCCGCCATCAGCCGGCCCAGCGCGGCGGCGCCCTCGAAGGCCTGGCCCTCGAAGGTCCCCATGGCGTCGATCACGGCCCCGTTCTCCTCCATGCGGAAGGCCCCGATCCCGTCGAACCGCTCCAGCGGCAGGCCCAGCGGATCGGTGATCTTGTGGCAGCCGGCGCAGACCGGATCGGTGTTGTGCATCTCCAGCCGCTGGCGGGAAGTCTTCAGGATGGCGTTGGTGGTCTCGTTGAAGCCGGAGAAGTCGACATTGGCCGGCGGCGGCGGCACCGCCTGGCACATCAGCACCTCGCGGATCGCCTTGCCGCGAAGCGTGGGCGAGCTGCGCCCCTCGTGGGAATAGAGGGCGAGGAACGCGCCCTGGCCCAGGAGGCCCGCCCGCTCGTCATCGGCCGGGAATTCGTAGGCCGTCCACCCCGTGCTGGCGACTGGGGCGTTGTAGACCACGCCCAGCCTGCGACTGAGGAAAGTCCTGCGGCTGGTGAACAACTCCGGATAGGGCCGGTCGGCGACCAGCAGGTGGTCGACCACCGTGCGCAGCAGCTGCTCGGGCAGATCGCGGGCGACGGAGGTGTTGAAGCGCCGGTAGATTTCCGGGTCCTTCGAAAGGTCGGCCACCCGCTCCAGCGAGAAGAAGTCGGAGAAGAAGGCGCGTACCCCCTGCTCGACGCGGGGCGAGGCGATCAGGCGGTCAACCTGGGTCCTCAGGCCCTGCGGCGTGTCGAGGTCGCCCCGGGCGGCGGCGGCCATCAGGGTCTCGTCCGGGGTGGTGTTCCACAGCAGGAAGCTCAGGCGCGAGGCCTTCGACCAGGCCGATAGGCCGCGGCCGTCGGCGGCGGCGGTGTCGGTCAGGAACAGGAACTCCGGCGAGACCAGCATGGCGGCCAGGCCGATGCCCAGGGCGGCGTGGAAGTCTCTGGTTGTCTCGACGCTTTGCCCGGCGATCCGCACATAGGTCTCGACGTCGGAGGCCGGGACCGGGCGGCGCAGGATCAGCGGCGCCACGCCCGACAGGAAGGCCCGCGCGCAGGCCGCGTCGGGCGCGGCCGGATCAGCCGGCTTGCAGGGCATGAAGGTGGCCCGATTGCGCTCGTCCAGCACCTGGGCGGCGATCCCCCTGGCCACCGCGTCGTACTGCTCGAAGCCGCTGGGCGAGACAGTGGAGTCCGAGGCGGCCGTGGCGATCAGGCCAAGCTCTGGGCGCACGACGCCCTCGAAGCGGCCCTTCACCTCGATGCCGGGGCCGAAGATGTCGCCGATGGCGTTGCGGTACTGCGCCTCGGTCAGCCGGCGCATGCCCACGATCGGGCCGGGCGCCGGCGCCTGGGCCGATGCGGCCGCCTCGCCAGGCGCGCCCGCCGTCGAGCAGGCCGCCAGGCCCGCCAGCAGCGCCGCCCCCGCGACCACCGCCAGGCTGAGCCAGATGATCGAACGCGATCGGGTCACTGGCGGGCCTCCGCCGTCTTGATCGCCCCGCGCGGACGGCCGGCCACCATCACGCCCTTGTCGAACAGGAAGGCCGGGATCGCCGCCACGTCCATGGCCGTCGAGATCGAGGTGCATTGTCCCGTCTTCGGGTCGGGGTCGCCGTCGGCCAGGAGCTTGTAGGTCGAGTAGATCGCGGCGCACTCCACATTGGACTGGGAGGCCACCGCCGGGCCGCCACCGCGGTGGCGGTCGGCGGCGTTGCGGATCGGCTGGTAGGCGCCGGCGATGCCCTTCAGGCTGCCGTCCGGCTGGATCTTCAGCTCGAAGCGCGCGCGTCGCAGCTGCATCTCGCCGTCCACGAAGCTCCAGTGGATGAAGATGGTCAT
>CANJKG010000177.1 GCA_947474775.1 Caulobacteraceae bacterium
CGCGCCGCCCGCCTGCGCGACCGCATCCGGGCGCTGGCCTCCATCGCCCAGGAGCAGCAGATCAACCCGGAGACCGTGGACGAGGCCGACGTCTTCGCCCTCCACGCCGAGGGCGGCCAGGCCTGCGTGCAGGTGTTCTTCTTCCGCGCCGGCCAGAACTGGGGCAACCGCGCCTACTTCCCCCGTGTGGATTCCTCGGACGAGGACGCGGAGGTGATGTTGGCCTTCCTCGGCCAGTTCTACGAGGACAAGCCGATCCCGCGCATGATCCTGGTCAATGTCGAGCCGGCCGACCGCGACCTGCTATGCGAGGCCTTCGCCATTAAGGGCGGCCGCAAGGTGGACATTTCTCGACCCCAGCGCGGCGAGAAGCGCCAGCTGGTCGACCACGCCTTCGTCAACGCCCGCGAGGCCCTGGGGCGCAAGATGGCCGAGAGTTCGGCCCAGTCGAAGCTGCTGGCCGGCGTCTGCGAGGCCTTCGGCCTGGAGGCTCAGCCGGAACGGATCGAGGTCTACGACAACTCCCACATCATGGGGACCAACGCCGTGGGCGGGATGATCGTGGCCGGCCCCGACGGCTTCCAGAAGTCCCAGTACCGCAAGTTCAACATCAAGGGGACCGACCTCACCCCCGGCGATGACTTCGGCATGATGAAGGAGGTGCTGCGCCGCCGCTTCGGGCGCCTCGCCAAGGAGGAGGAAGAGGGCCTCCTTTCCGGAAAAATGGCGCCGCCGCGTCCTGACCTCGTGCTGATCGATGGCGGGGCCGGCCAGATCTCGGCGGCGATGGAAGTCATGGCCGACCTCGGCGTCGACGACATCGCCGTCGTCGGCGTCGCCAAGGGCTCCGACCGCGACGCCGGCCTGGAGCGCTTCTACATCCCTGGCAAGCCCTACTTCATGCTCGAGCCCAAGAGCCCGGTGCTCTACTACCTCCAGCGCCTGCGCGACGAGGCCCACCGCTTCGCCATCGGCTCCCACCGCACGCGCCGCGCCATCGACATGAAGAAGAACCCCCTCGATGAGATCGAGGGCGTCGGTCCGGGGCGCAAGCGGGCGCTGCTGCACGCCTTTGGCTCAGCGCGGGGGGTGGCGCGGGCCTCCGTCGACGACCTGGCCAAGATCGAGGGCGTGAGCCTTTCCCTGGCCCAGCGCATTTATGGGTTCTTCCACAAGGCATGAACCCATGCGTCTCGTGACCCTGGCTCTCGTAGTCGTCGCCAGCGCCGGCTCCGCCGCTGCCAGCTCCCCGGACGCCTGGACCGCCTTCCGCGCCGAAACCGCCAAGCGCTGCCTGGCGCTGGCCCGCCAGCAGGGCATGAAGACCCCCAAGGTGATCGTCCACCCGTGGGGCTCCTCCGGTCACGGCATCGCCGTGCTCCTGGAAGGCGCCGACAAACGCATCTGCCTGATGGACAAGCGCACCAAGGCCGTGGACCTGACGCCCGGGTCGTAACTCTCAGGCGATGCTGATCCCGCCATCGATCGGGAAGATCTGACCGGTCACCCGCAGGCTCTCGTCGCTGGCCAGGTAGAGGGCGCCGTAGGCCACCTCCACCGGCTCGGAGGCGCCCGCCAGCACCTCGCGGACGCCGACGATCGGCTTGGTCCGCTGGGCGTGCAGCATCATCCGCCGCTCGGTGTTGGTGGCGCCGGGCGAGATGCAGTTCACCCGGATCCGGTGCGGGGCGTAGTCCACCGCCATGGATCGGGTCAGCGACAGGAGCCCGCCCTTGGCCGCGCTGTAGGCCGACAGGTTGCCGAGCCCTTTCAGCGCCGCCGTCGAGGCCGAATGGATGATCGAGCCGCCGCCGCGGGCGATCAGGTGCGGCAGGGCCGCCCGCGAGGCCCACATGGTGCCCAGCAGATCGACGCCCACCACCCGCAGTATCTCCTCGGCCGAGACCTCATGCAGAGGCCCGTCGGCCGTCGAGGAGCCGCCGGCGTTGTTGTAGATCGCGTCCAGGCCGCCGAACGCCGCCACCGTACCGTCCACGGCGGCCTTGATCTGCTCGGCGTCGGCCACGTCGGCCTGGAAGAACGCCGCCCGGCCGCCGGCGGCCTTGATCTCCTCGACCACCGCCGGGCCGTTGGTCGCCGACCGCGCCACGACCCCCACCGCCGCGCCCTCTCGCGCGAACAGCAGCGCCGCCGCCTTGCCGATCCCGAGCCCCGCGCCGGTGATCACCGCCACCTTGCCTTCGAGCCTGCCCATGCGCCTCTCCCTCACTGTCTTGCTATTAAGAGATCCGGCGGCGCGCCTTTCCGCCGCCGGTCTGTCATGTCCCGCGATTCAGGCCTGGAACCGCTGCGCCCCGTCGAGGCGGATGGTGGTGCCGTTCAGGAAGTCGTTGTCGACGATGTGCGCCGCCAGCCGCGCGTATTCGTCCGGGTCTCCCATGCGCTTGGGATTCGGCACCGTCGGCCCCCACTTGGCCTGCAGCTCCTCGGTTGACATGTTCTTGCCCGAGTAGGCGAGCGTCAGGAAGGTGCCGGGCGCGATGGCCATGGCGCGGATGCCCAGCGGCGCAAGGTCGCGGGCCAGGGTCAGCGTCATGCCGATGATCCCGCCCTTGGCGGCGGAGTAGGGCACCTGGCCCGGCGTCGCCTCGAAGCCGGCGATGGAGGCGGTGTTGATCAGCACCCCGCGCTGGTTGTCGGCCAGCGGCGCGTTCTTGGCCATGGCCTCTGCGGCATAGCTGGTCACCGCATAGGCGCTGGTCAGATAGACGTAGGCGTAGTGGGCGAAGTGGGCCACCGGCAGCCGCTGGCCCTCGCGGTTGATCACGCGGGCCGCGCCCTTCGATCCGGGCGGCGGCGGGCCGCCGTGCACCACAACCGCGGCGCGCAGAGGCGCCAGCTCGGCCGCGGTCTTCACCGCATTGGCGATCGAGGCCTCGTCCATGATGTCGGTTCGCACATAGACCGAGCCGTTGCCCAGTTCCTTGGCCAGCGCCTGGCCACGTTCGTCGGCCACATCGGCGATCACCACCTTGGCGCCCGCGGCCGCCAACCGCCGCGCCGTGGCGCTCCCGAAACCGCCGGCCCCGCCTGTGACGAGCGCCGAAGCATTGGTCAGATCCATTCCGTTCTCCCTTTCAACCTCGATCCCATAGCGTCGCCGATGGGGCTAGGCGAGAGGAAGGAGACGAAAGTCGTCCGGAAATTGAACTATATTGTCCATCTATTCCCCCCAATCAGGTCGCCGGGGGCCGAGAAGCCGAGCCGATGGATGTTGCCTTCACCGGATGTCCTGATACTTAAGTAAGAACTTAAGTAATGGACCAACGCATGTCGCTCACCCTCTTCTATCACCCGCTGTCGTCGTTCTGCTGGAAGGCGCTAGTGGCGCTCTACGAGGCTGACGTCGCCTTCGAGCCACGGGTGGTCAACCTGGGCGACGAGGCCGACCGCGCAGCCTTCCGGGCGGTCTGGCCGCTGGGCAAATTCCCGGTGCTGACCGACTCCGCCAGCGGCGAGACCGTCCCGGAATCCAGCATCGTCATCGCCTGGCTGGCTCAGCGCCATCCCGGCGCCGCCAGGCTCTTTCCCGCCGATCCGGCTCTGGCCCTGCAGGTCCAGCTGCGCGACCGGTTGCTCGACAGCTACATCCACCTGCCCATGCAGCGGGTGATCGCCGATCGCCTGCGCCCCGCCGACAGGCGCGATCCTCTCACCGTCGAGCAGGCGCGCGCCCAGATCCTCGCCGCCTACGACCTGCTGGAGCCGCAGATGGCCGGCGGCGGCTGGGGCGTCGGCGAGACCTTCACCCTGGCCGACTGCTCGGCCCTGCCGGCGCTGTTCTATGGCGACAAGGTCGCGCCGATGGTCGAGTGGCCGAACCTGGCCGCCTACCTCGAACGCCTCAAGGCGCGGCCCAGCGTCGCGCGCGTGCTGGCGGAGGCCGAGCCCTTCTTCCAATACTTCCCGCAGGAGCCGACGCCGTGACCGCCTCGGCCCTCGACCTGGCCTTCCAGGCCCTGGCCGATCCTACCCGCCGCGCCATGGTCGAGCGGCTTGGCCGCGGTCCGGCCTCAGTCAGCGACCTGGCCGAGCCCTTCGCCATCTCCCTGCCCGGCGTGGTCCAGCACCTGAAGATCCTGGAATCCGCCGGACTGGTGCGATCCGAAAAGGCCGGCCGCGTACGCACCTGCCGCCTGGAGCCCCAGGTTCTCGGCCTCGCCGAACAATGGATCAACGATCGGCGCCACGACTGGGAACGCCGCCTGGATTGCCTCGGCGACTACCTCGACACCCTCGGAGACCCGCCATGACCGAACGTTCCGCCGCCCACGGCGTCTTCACCATCGAACGCACCTATCCGCACCCGCCGGCCAAGGTGTTCGCCGCGTTCGCCACCGAGGCGGGCAAGGCAAAGTGGTTCGGCGGTCCGCCCGAGCAGTGGGCCGAATTGCGCCGCCAGTTCGACTTCCGCGTGGGCGGGCGCGAGCACGCCTCCGGCCGCTGGGCGCAGACCGGCGTCACCTCCCACTTCGACTGCCTGTACTGGGATATCGTGCCCAACGAGCGCATCGTCTACACCTACGAGATGCACCTGGACGACCGGAAGATCTCGGTGTCCCTGGCCACCATCGAGCTCGAGGCCGTGGACGGAGGAACCCGCCTGATCGTCACCGAACAGGGCGCCTTCCTGGACGGCTATGACGACGCCGGCAGCCGTGAGCACGGCACAAACTTCCTCATGGACCGGATGGGCGCGACGCTCGACTGAGACTAGGGTAGGCGGAACGAAGCTCTGCTTTGCACGCTGGGTCCCTAGATGAAATCGCTCCCGAACATCCTCACGTCGCTGCGCCTGGTCCTGGCGCTGTTCATGTTCGTGGCCCTGGCCGCGGCGGCCGGCGCCATGCCCTACCTCTCCGACCGCCTGGACCCGATGCAGCAGTTCTCGCTGCAGCGCTGGGCGGTCTATGCCTTCGTCATCGCCGCGGTGACCGACTTCTTCGACGGTTGGCTGGCCCGCAAGTTGGACGCGACCTCGGTCTGGGGCGCAATCCTCGACCCCATCGGCGACAAGGTGCTGGTCTGCGGCGCGGTGCTGGGCCTGCTGTCGATGGGCCCGCAGCCGATGGTGGTGTTGCCGGCCGGGCTTATCCTGTTCCGGGAGTTCACCGTCAGCGCGCTGCGGGAGGTCGGCGCCGGCAGGGGGATCAAGCTCCCCGTCACCCTGCTCGCCAAGTGGAAGACCACATTGCAGCTCGTCGCCCTGGCGTTCGAGCTGGTGGTGGCCGCCTGGGGCGCCTTCAGCCTTCCGGACGATCCGATGATCCAGAGCACGGCGGCGATGATCGCCCACGGACTGTTCTGGATCGCCGCGCTGGTGACCCTGGTGACCGGCGCCCAGTACTGGGAGCAGACCAGGAAGGCGCTGCAGGGGGATTAGGCCTTCGGCGCCTTGGCCAGCTGGTCCTCCCGCCAGCCCTTCTCCTGTTCGATCAGATCCGGCGTCGCGATCCCGGCGAAATCCTCAGGCTCGAAGAACGGGCGGATGTCGACCGCGGTATCCTTCATCGGGGCCTGGCGGATCCACTCCACGGCCTCGTCCATCGACTTGACGTTGAGGATCCAGTAGCCAGAGATCGTCTCCTTGGTCCCGGCGAACGGCCCGTCGATCACGGTCACGCCGGCGTCGGAGTATTTCACCCGCTTGGCCTTCGCCGTGGGATGCAGGCCCGCGCCGTCCACCAGGACCCCGGCGGCGATCAGCCGGTCATTGAACCTGCCCATTTCGGAGATCAGCTCAGCGCCCGGCATCTCGCCAGCCTCGGATTCCCTGCTGGCCTTGACCACGACCATCACGCGCATCGGGACACCTCCTTCGGTTTGCCGGCCGACCCGCGACCTTCATGCCGGAACGACGAACGGCCCGCGACCGGCCCGACACATCGACGCCGAAAAATTCTCAGGACATCGGATTCGGTGGCGCCGCCGGCTCGGGCAGGGGGATGAACTCCTTATCGTCGGCGTCCGGCAGTTTCATCCGCCCGGCCCGCCAGTCCGCCTTGGCCTGCTCCATGCGATCCTTCGAGGAGGCCACGAAGTTCCATTCGATCAGCCGGGGTCCCACCGGCTCGCCACCCAGCAGCATCACGGTGGCGGCCGTCACGGCCGTGAAGGTCACGGGCTCGCCGGGGGTCAGCACCAGCATCTGGCCTTCGCGGAAGCTGCGTCCGTCCACCTCCACCACGCCCTGGGCCACATAGGCCGCCCGCTCGGGATAGTCCGCGGCCAGCTGCGCCTTCGCGCCGGGCTGCAACGCCCAGTGGACGTAGAACAGCGGCGAATGGGTCCTCACCGGCGACTTCGCCCCGAACGCCTCGCCGGCGATCAGCCGCGCCCACATCCCGCCGGCCTCGTAGGTGGGCAGGTCCGCCACGCCATGGTGGGCGAAGGCGGGGTCGGTTTCCTCCGCCTCGACCGGCAGGGCGACCCAGGCCTGCACCCCATTCATCCGCCCGCCGTGCTCGCGCAGGGTCTCGAACCGCTCGGAGTGGGTGATGCCGCGTCCGGCGGTCATCCAGTTCACCTCGCCTGGCCGGATCACCTGGGTGGCGCCCACGCTGTCGCGGTGGGTCATCTCGCCCTCGAACAGGTAGGAGACGGTGGACAGCCCGACATGCGGATGCGGGCGTACGTCCACCGAGCGCGGGAAGCCCGGCTGGAACTCCGCCGGCCCCATGTGGTCCAGGAAAATGAACGGGCCCACCATCCGATGCTGGGGATAAGGCAGCACCCGGCCCACCTCGAACCCGCCCAGATCCTTGCGCCGCTGGTCGATGACGAGGTCGATCATGATTGTCCGCTCACATAGGCGCTGATCAGGCCGAGGGGCGCGGCGGTGGAGTTCTTCACCGAGCGCACCACGATCCGGCTCTCGATATTGGACACCAGCCCCAGGGACAGCAACCGCTCGCGCAGGAACGTATCGAAGCCGTGCATGTCGCGGGTGACGACCCGGAGCTCATAGTCCGCCGAGCCGGTGACG
>CANJKG010000178.1 GCA_947474775.1 Caulobacteraceae bacterium
AGTCCTCAAGATATTCCGGGAGCAGCGTGCCCTGACGCCGGTCCTCCCCCTCGACAAACCGCTTCATCCCGGCCCCCGAAGCTGATGTTCAGGATTCTAGGCTGCTTCGGGGTTTTCACACAGGCTCCCCCCATCCCTGCCGTTCGGAATGTCTACTCGACGGTCATGTGCCGTGTCTGGCCCACGGCACACTGCCGTCGTCGCGGTCCCTCTACGAGTACACGACCTAATCCTCAAACCGTCTGGCGCTTCACGCAGGCCAGCGCCACCAGGCTGATCAGGGCGGCGGCGCTCAGGTAGAGGCCCACGGGGACCAGGCCGCCGCGATCGGCCAGGGCCTGGGCGACCATGGGGGCCAGGCCGCCGCCCAGGATGCCGCCGATGTTGAAGGCCACCGAGGCGCCGGTGTAGCGCACCCGGGCCGGGAACAGGCCGGGCAGGAAGGCGCCCAGGGGTCCGTAGACCAGCCCCATCAACACCATCGCCAGCGACAGGAAGGCCCAGATCAGCACCAGCGAGCCTGAGCCGATCATCGGCGCCAGCGCGAAGCCGGCGACCACCGTGGCGGCGCAGCCCGTGATCAGCACCCGCCGCGGGCTGGACGCGTCCGACCACCAGCCCGCGGCGACGATGCCGGCGACCAGGAAGCCGATGGCGCCCAGTTGCACGGAGAGGAAGGTCTCGCGGCTATAGCCCAGCCTGGTGGTGCCGTAGCCCAGGGCGAAGGCGGTGCTCAGGTAGAAGATGGCAAAGCAGGCGACCACGGCGAAGGCGCCGGCGATGGTCTCCAGGGGATGGCGGCGTAGGAGCTCGGCCAGCGGCGCCTTGGCCGGCGGGGCCTCCTTCAGGGCCTGGGTGAAGGCCGGCGTCTCGGAGATCTTGAGGCGCACCCACAGGCCCACGCCCACCAGGACGATGCTGAGCAGGAAAGGGATGCGCCAGCCCCAGGCCTCGAACTGGGCAGGCGTGAGCAGCAGGCCCAGGATCAGGAACAGTCCGTTGGCGGCGATGAAGCCCACCGGGGCGCCGAGCTGGGGGAACATGCCGTAGCGGGCGCGCCATCCCGGCGGGGCGTTCTCGACGGCCAGCAGCGCCGCGCCGCCCCACTCGCCGCCCAGGCCGAACCCCTGGCCGAAGCGCAGCACGCACAGCAGGAAGGGCGCGATCCAGCCGGCCTGGGCGTAGGTGGGCAGGAAGGCGATGGCGACGGTGGAGCCGCCCATCAGCAGCAGCGAGGCCACCAGGGTCGACTTGCGGCCCAGCCGGTCGCCGAAGTGGCCGAACGCGGCCGCGCCCAGGGGCCGGGCGAAGAAGGCGAGCGCGAAGGTGGCGTAGGCGCTCATCAGCTGCGCCGAGGCCGAGGTGGCGGGGAAGAACAGCTTGCCGAACACCAGCGAGGCGGCGGTGGCGTAGATGTAGAAGTCGTAGAACTCCACCGCCGTGCCCACCAGACTGGCGGTCAGGACTCGGCGGTGGGAGACTTGAGGAAGGGTCACGGTTGTCGTCGCTCATCATCCGAAGCAGCCACACCACGCGACACAAGATCGTAGTCGCCATCGGCACGGCGGCGCAGATGAAAGACGAACTCCTGATTGCGCGGTATGGCTGTGTGGGAGACGCCAACTATCTCGATACGCCGCCTGGACAGTTCGCCTTCCAGCACTCCCTCGACAGAAGCCTCGAACCGCCAGAGGCCATCCATACCTACAACGCAAAGCAACTTCTCGCGTAGAACCTTGCCTCGGACGACGATCAGGTCGCGCGACGCTGACATCTCCTCGGAGGGCGCCGGTTGGGTGTGGGCTGAAGAAACCGGGCCGAACAGTACGGCCGCAAACACGAAACCCCAGAGTTTGGCAGGGATGCGGCGGCGGGTAGTTCCGTTCATATGGCGTGCTTGAGGCCTCCGGTGCGGAGGGTCAAGCAGCGCTGGCATATCCCCCCTTTACCTGCCGTCATGGCCGGGCTTGTCCCGGCCACCCAGGAACTCCGCGTGGATCGTCTTGAATCCCGCCCTCGCCGCACTTCGAAAGGGACGTCGGCGATCATGGGTAGCCGGGACAAGCCCGGCCATGACGGTTCAAATATAGGGTTTGAAGTCGGGGTTGGGCGGTTCGCGGAGGAGACTTTCGAACAGGTCGTCCCAGTGTGGGTTGTCCCGTTCGATCAGGTTGATCTTCCAGTCGCGGCGATACTTCTTGATCGACTTCTCGCGTTGGATGGCGGGTACGATGCTTTCATGCATCTCGAACCAGACCAGACGCTTGAGGCCATAGCGCTTGGTAAATCCCCCAAGCAGGCCTTCCCGGTGCTCGACGATCCGCTTCAGGAAGTGGCCGGTGACGCCGGTGTAGATCGTCCCATGCCTGCGGTTGGCCATGATGTAGACCGCTGTGGTCGAATGGATGAGGTCGGTCATCCCGACGAGCTCAGAACCCCGGCAGCAGCAGCGCCCGCGCCTGGGCGGCGTCCCTCATGACCTGTTCGGTCATGACCTCCAGGCTCTCGAACTTCTCCTCCGGGCGCAGGAAGGCGATCAGGTCGGTCTCGATCACCTGGTCGTAGAGATCCTCGTCGAAGTCGAACAGCCAGACCTCCAGCAGGGGGGCGACCACCGCCACGGTGGGGTTGACCCCGATGTTGGCGACGCCGGCCACCTGGCGGCCGTCGGGCAGGCGGGTGCGCACCGCATAGACCCCGAAGCGCGGGGTCACATAGTCGCCCAGCGCCACATTGGCGGTGGGGAAGCCCAGCTTGCGGCCCAGCTGGCGGCCACGCTGGACCTCGCCCTCGATGGCGAACGGGCGACCCAGGATCTCGGCGGCGTCCTGCGGGCGGCCTTCGCGCAGCGCCTCGCGTATGGCCGTGGAGGAGAACTTCGCGCCCTCGCCGCCCACGGGTTCGGCGATGGACACGCCAAAGCCCAGTTCGGCCCCATAGGCGGCCATCGCCTGCGGGGTGCCGGTGCGGCCCTTGCCGAAGGTGTTGTCGAAGCCCACCGCCACGTGACGCGCGCCGAGGCCTTCGGACAGCACGCGCGTGGCGAACTCGCGGTCGGTCATGTTGGCCAACTCGGCGTCGACGGGCAGGACGTGGAGCACCTCCACCCCAAGCCCCTCAAGGACGCGCGCCTGCTGGTCGCGGCGCATCAGGCGAAAGGCCGGCTCGTCAGGGCGGAAGTAGGCGCGGGGATGCGGATCGAAGGTGATCACGCCCAGGGGCGCCTTCAACTCAGCGGCGGCTCTGGCGGCGAGCGCGATCACCTCCTGGTGCCCGCGGTGGACGCCATCGAAGGCGCCCATGGCCAGCGCCGCGCCGCGGTCGGACGGCGGCAGGTCTTTCCAGCCCCGGATGACGCGGACCCGGCTCATGCGCGTCTCATGGGTTTCGGCGATTGACCATCACCACCGCCTCGCCCTCGACCACGGTCTTGCCGCCCACCTGGCAGACGGTCTCCAGGGTTGCGTGGCCCTTGGCGGCGTCCAGGGCCTTGACGGTCACGCGGGTAGTGACCGGATCGCCGATCTTCACCGGCCGGCGGAAGCGCAGCGACTGCGACAGGTAGATGGAGCCCGGGCCCGGCAGCTTCATGCCCAGCACCGCCGATATGTAGGCCGCCGCCAGCATGCCGTGGGCGATGCGGGCGCCGAAGACGGTGGTCCGGGCATAGGCCTCGTCCAGGTGTACGGGATTGCTGTCGCCTGAGACCTCGGCGAAGGCCTCGATGTCGCCCGATCCCACCACGCGGGTGGTCTCCACGCTCTGACCCACCGTCAGTTCGTCGAAATAGAGTCCCTGCACGCCAGCCTCCCTTTGCCCGTTTCCTTAGCCGAGGAACGCGGCCGCTGCGAACCCCAGATTCACCAGACCAGGCTTGCGATGGCCCAGCGGGCCGCGAGCCCTTCCTCGGCCAGCATGTGGGCGGCGCGGGCGGGATCGACCACGCCGCCCTTCACCACCTCGCCGCCATGGATGCCGGCGGCGACGAACAGCACGTCCAGCCCCTGGGCGTTGGCGCCGCGCACATCCGTCGCCAAGCCGTCGCCGATGCACAGGACCCGGGCGGGATCGAGCGGCCGGCCCAGCTCGCGGGCGGCGGCCTCGCGGGAGAGCCGATAGATGGCGGGGTGCGGCTTACCGGCCATCTGCACCCTGCCGCCCATGGCCTCGTAGAGCTGGGCGAGGGCGCCGCCGCAGTAGACCAGCTTCGTCCCTCGCTGGACCACGATGTCGGGGTTGGCGCAGACCATCTCCAGGCCGCGGGCGACCGCGCCTGCGAAGCGGTCGCGGTAGTCCTCGGGCGTCTCGACGTCGTCGTCGAAGGGGCCGGTGCAGGATATGAAGCTGGCCTGTCCCAGCGGCGCGAAGTCCAGGCCCAGGCCTTCGTAGAGCGGCGCGTCGTGCGGCGGGCCCAGCCACCAGGCCGGCCCGGGCGCGCGCTCGGCCAGCAGGGCGCGGGTGGCGTCGCCGGAGGTGACCACGGCCGACCAGGCCTGGCGGGGGACGCCCAGGCCGTCGAGCTGGGCGATGACGCCCTCATGGGGGCGCGGCGAGTTGGAGATCAGCACCACCGGGCCGTGCTGGCTGCGGAAACGGGCCAGTGCGGCGCAGGCGTGCGGGAAGTGTTCCCGGCCGTTGTGGATCACGCCCCAGATGTCGCACAGCAGGACCTCGTAGCGGGAGGCCAGCTCGGCCAGGCCGGCGATCACGGCGGGTTCGGTCATGGAAGTTGCTTACCGGCTCCATTCGAGATCGTCATCGCCGGGCTTGTCCCGGCGACCCATGAACACCGGATGGAGCAGGGGAGGTTCGGCGGTGCGGTGGCCAATCTCAGGCGCGGAGATCATGGGTGGCCGGGACGAGCCCGGCCATGACGTTCAGATATCTCATGCGCCTCGGCGGATCCGGCGGCGGGGGGCGGGCTTGGCGGCCGTGGGCGGGGCGTCGGCCTCGGCCAGCACGGCTTCCTTGATGGCGCGGGGCTCGCCGAACAGGTGGCCCTGGCCGAAGGCGATATCCAGTTCCAGGACGTCCACCACCTGGCGCTCGCTCTCGATCTTCTCGACGATCACCTCGACGCCGTAGCGGCGGGTGAGCGCGGCGAAGTCCTCCGCGGCGAGGTCGGGCAGGGCGCGCAGGACGAGCCGGTCGTCCACCTCGATCAGTTCGTCGATCAGGGTCTGGGCGTCGAGCTTGAGGAATTTCACGTCGGAGCGGGCCAGATCCTGAAAGTCGAGGTCCAGGTTGGTGACCTTGTCCACCGAGAAGCGGAAGCCGATGTCGGCCAGCTTGCCCATGTTGCGGGCCTCCACCGAGCCACGGGCGTCGAAGGCCTGCTGGCCGATCTCGAAGATCAGCGCCCCGGCCAGGTCGCGGTTGGCTGTGAGCAGCTCCAGGAACTGCGGGAAGAAGGTCTCGTCGGCCAGGCTGGCCATGGAGATGTTGCAGAACACGCCGACCTTGCGGTCCTGCTTGGCCAGGCGGCGCACGATCTGCACGCAGCGGAACAGCAGCAGGTTGTCGATGGAGGTCACCAGTCCGCCCGGCTCGGCGACGGTGAGGAACTCGGCGGGCATCATCACCCGCCCGCTGGCGTCGCGCAGGCGCGAGAAGCTCTCGTAATAGGCCGTGCGCCGCTGGGGCAGGCTGACCACCGGCTGCAGGTAGAGGTCGACGCGGTTCTCGGTCAGCGCCTCGCGCACGGTCTCCAGCAGGGCCGCGGAGGGCCTGGGGGGCGCATCGCCGAGGCTGGCGAAGACGGCGGCGTCGCCATGCTCGTCCAGCTGGCGCTGCAGGCGCTGGACCAGCTGCTCCAGCATGTGGACCTCGCCGGCCAGGGCCTCGGAGCGGCGGACCATGTCGCCGGTGACGGATTCGTCGACCTGGGTCACGCGGCCGTCGATGCGTTCAAGGGATTCCAGCAGGATCTTGTGGGCTTCCCGCACGGCCTCGATCTCGGCCTGCAGCTCGCGGGTCTGCAACGCGCGCTCGACCAGGCCATGGACGGCGAAACAGAGGCCCAGGCCGCCGAACAGGGCCGCGACGCCCGCGCCCCATCCGCCGCCGCTTCGCCACAGGGTGAGCGCGACGATCAGCGAGAGGCAGAGATAGGTCGCGCCGAGAAGGACAAGTGTGAGCCGCCGCATAAGCGAGCCTCCGAATCACTTCGGAGTATCCGACGCCGACTCAGGATAAGTCGAATGATTAACGGGCCCTGCGCCAAGGCGCCGCCGCGGGGAAACCTAGCGGGTGGGGACCGGCACGTCGCCGCGGTAGTCGTAGAAGCCGCGGCCCACCTTGCGGCCCAGCCAGCCGGCCTCGACGTACTTCACCAGCAGGGGACAGGGGCGGTACTTGGAGTCCGCCAGCCCGTCGTAGAGCACGTTCATGATCGACAGCACCGTGTCGAGGCCGATGAAGTCGCCCAGCTCCAGCGGGCCCATGGGATGGTTGGCGCCCAGCTTCAGGGCGGTGTCGATGGCCTCCACCGTGCCGACGCCCTCATAGAGGGTGTAGATTGCCTCGTTGATCATCGGCACCAGGATGCGGTTGACGATGAACGCCGGGAAATCCTCGGCGTTGGAGGTGGTCTTGCCCAGGGACTTGGCGAAGCCGACCGCCGTCTCGTAGGTGTCCGGGGCGGTGGCGATGCCGCGGATGATCTCCACCAGCTTCATCAGCGGCACCGGGTTCATGAAGTGCAGGCCGATGAACCGCTCGGGCCGGTCGGTGGTGGACGCCAGCCGGGTGATCGAGATGGAGGAGGTGTTGGACGCCAGCAGGATGGAGTCCGACATGTGCGGCGCCAGCGCCTTGAAGATCGCCTTCTTGACGTCCTCGTCCTCGGTGGCCGCCTCGATGGCCAGGTCGGCGGCGCCGATGGCCTGCAGTTCCTCGGCGGGCCTGATCCGCTTCATCGCCTCGTCCATCGAGGTCTGGTCGACGATGCCGCGCACGACCTGGCGGGTCATGTTCCGCTCGATGTTCTTGAGGCCGGCG
>CANJKG010000179.1 GCA_947474775.1 Caulobacteraceae bacterium
GATCTCTTCCGGCTTGTGGTGCTTCCTTGCCATCGTTCCATCCATCCAAAATGGTCCTCGGACCAACATAAGGGATGGATCACTTCAAGGGGGTCAGACCAGTCAAAGGCGCCAGCTCCCGATTGATAAACCTTGACAACGGCTGGTTGATATGTTCTCCTTTTGTTCATGTCGCCCGAACCCTCCGAAATGGTCGCTCGCCACACCCGCGTCCTCGCGGCGCTGGCCGAGCTTGGCCTGACCCTGGCCGAGCGGGCGCATGCCCGGGCGCTGGCGGCCGAGACTGCGGAGGAGGAGGCCGGCCATGCCCTGACCTTCCAGCGCGCCAGCCGCTCGGCGCGCCAGAGCGTGGCCCTGGAGGCCAGGCTGGAGCGCGACGAGCGCCGCCGCGTCCAGGACCAGGCGGCCCAGGCCGAGCAGCAGGCCAGGGCCCGCGTGGACCGCCGCCGCGCCCAGCTGAAGGCCGGCGTGGCCCGGCTGATCTGGAACGAATACGAGGCCGATGACAACGAGGCCCTGGACCTGGTGGACCGCCTGGAGGAGCGCGTGGACGAGGAGTCCCTCTACGAGGCCTTCCACGCCGAGCCCGTCGAGGCCCACATCGCCCGCCTCAGCGCCGAACTCGGCGTGGGGACCGAGCCGCAGGAAGACACGACGGAAGAAACGGCTTCAGACGCGCAGCCCGGCCCGGCCCGCTCCGCGGAGCTTGCGGATCACGACCCCCAGGACCCCGCCGCCGACGACTACTGGCGAAGCTCCGCCTGATCCGCCCGACTGTCGTCCCGCAGAGCGCGAAGCGACTCATCCGGGACCCATGCACACCGAGCTTTCCAGCAAGCCGCCGCCCGCACTGCGGCTCGATCATGAGCTGTGCTCACGGGTCCCGGTCCTCGCGTGCCGCGAAACCGGGATGACTGTCGTGGGTGGAGCGCGCCCCTGATCTTCTCTGTCTGTGTAAATCCCTTTCTGTCTGTGGTTCGAAGACCTTCCGTCCCTGCTTCAAAAACCACATTGCGCCCCCGCCGGAAGCCCCGGCGACCGCGCGCGCGTTGACTTGCGGAGCGCCGTCCCTATGTTGCGGCCTGCGCGACGATGTCCGTCCGCGCCGCCGCGGCGCGCCTATCTCCTGTCCCAGTTCACCTGTCCAAGGTCTTCTGTCGCAGGGGGCGGCCCCCGCTCATATCGTATCAGATGACCGAATTCTCCGACCTCGGCCTGTCGCCCGCGACCCTGAAGGCCGTCGCCGACACCGGCTACACCACCGCCACCCCCATCCAGGCCGAGGCGATCCCCCACGCCCTGCACGGCCAGGATGTGCTGGGAATCGCCCAGACCGGCACCGGCAAGACCGCCGCCTTCACCCTTCCGATGATCGACCGGCTGGCCGCCGGGCGCACCAAGGCGCGCATGCCCCGCGCCCTGGTCATCGCGCCGACCCGCGAGCTCGCCGACCAGGTCAGCCTGTCCTTCGAGAAGTACGCCAAGGGCCAGAAGCTCTCCTGGGCGCTCTTGATCGGCGGCGTCTCCTTCAAGGACCAGGAACTGAAGCTCGACCGCGGCGTCGACGTGCTGATCGCCACGCCGGGCCGCCTGCTGGACCACTTCGAGCGCGGCAAGCTGCTCATGACCGGCGTGCAGATCATGGTGGTCGACGAGGCCGACCGGATGCTCGACATGGGCTTCATCCCGGACCTCGAGCGGATCTTCAAGCTGACGCCCGCGAACAAGCAGACCCTGTTCTTCTCCGCCACCATGCCGCCGGAGATCACCAGGCTCACCAAGCAGTTCCTGCGCGATCCGGTGCGCATCGAGGCCTCGCGCCCGGCGACCACGGCCGAGACCATCACCCAGTACCTGGTGCGCGTGCCCACCCAGGACCAGAAAGCCAAGCGCACGGCGCTGCGCGAGCTGATCGGCCGCGACGACGTGAAGAACGGCATCGTCTTCTGCAACCGGAAGTCCGAAGTCGACATCGTCGCCAAGTCGCTGAAGACCCACGGCCTGGACGCCGCCCCCATCCACGGCGACCTGGACCAGCAGATGCGCATGCGTACGCTGGAGAGCTTCCGCAACGGTTCGCTGAAGCTGCTGGTGGCCTCCGACGTGGCCGCGCGCGGCCTCGACATCCCCGATGTCAGCCACGTCTTCAACTACGACGTGCCGCACCACGCCGACGACTATGTCCACCGGATCGGCCGCACCGGTCGCGCCGGGCGGCTGGGCCAGACCTTCATGCTGACCACCCCCGCCGACAGCCGCAACCTGGACAAGGTGCTGAAGCTGATCGGCAAGGCGCCCGAGGAAATCGTCCTCGACCTCGACTGGGCCAGCATCAAGGACGAGCCCCGCGCCGGCCGTGGCGGCGAACGTGGCCGTGGCGGCGACCGTTCGGGCGGCGCCCGGTCTGGCGGCGGCCGCGGACGAGACCACGACCGTCCGCGCCGCGACCACGCTCCGGAGCCGGACCACAAGCGCACCGACAAGGCCTCCCTGGAGCCCGTGGCGCCCGTCACGGCCTCGGCCTTGGCCCCCTCGCCGTCCGCGTCCGCTCCCGCCTCCGCCGAGGAGCGCCCCGCCCGCGCCCGTGGCCGCGAACGTGGCCGCCAGCCCCGCGAGCCCCGGCCCGACGCCGCGCCGGCGCAGGAAGCCCGCGCGCCCCGCGAGCAACCCCGGGAGCAGCCGCGCGAGCAACCCAGGGAACAATCGCGCGAACAGCCGCGCGCGCCTCGCGAGCAGGCCCGCGAACGCCCCGATCGCCAGCGCGGCGGCCGCGAGCGTCCGGACCGCGACGACGACCGTGACGGCGGCGTGGTGGGCTTCGGCAACGAATTGCCCGCCTTCCTGGCCCGCCCGACCCGTCCCAAGGGCTCTTGAATCCGGGCCCTTAACCGGTCGTTGGGTCTTTGGCCCTATGGTCCCTGCTGAGAAGCTTGCGCTGTGAAAGCGTCGCAGGGTCGTGGGGAAAACGAAGACAGATGTCTGCTGAGGTAGAGACCGCCCTTAGGGGGCCGCAGGCGTTCACGCTGGCCCGTCAGGCCATCGAGGCGATGGAGGCCAACAAGGTCTGGCCGACGGCCCTGAACTTCGAGCTGTGGGTGCACTACCTGGGCGCCCAGGACGGCGACCTGGCCCACGAGATCAAGCACATGATCGAGGCGGGCGAGCCGTTCACCGACAGCATTGGCGAGGTCCTGGCCGCCAAGCACCTGCCCAAGGTCAAGCTGAACGGCGAGATCCTCGAGGCCGGGGACGCCCTGACCAAGGAACTGGCCTCGGTCACCCGCGCCATCGAAGTCGCCCAGAAGTCCAGCGAGGCCTACGGCCAGCAACTGGCCGACGCCTCGGAGTCGCTCGACACGGAGGACACCTCCGCGATCCGGACCATGGTTGACACCCTGGCCGACGCCACCCGCCGGGTGCAGGCCGAGAACCAGACCCTGGAGAGCCAGCTCGCCGACACCACCGCCGAGGTGGGCCGCCTGCGCGCCAACCTCGAGTCCCTGCGCCGCGAAGCCATGACCGACGGCCTGACCAACCTGGCCAACCGCAAGGCCTTCGACGAGGCGCTGGCCGCCGCCTGCGCCCAGGCCGACGCCAAGGGCCACCCGCTGACACTGGCCGTCCTCGACATCGACCACTTCAAGAAGTTCAACGACACCTGGGGCCACCAGACCGGCGACCAGGTGATCCGCTACGTCGCCAGCGTCATCGCCCGCAACGGCCCGACCCCGCGCACCGCCGCCCGCTACGGCGGCGAGGAGTTCGCCCTGATCTTCCCCGGCGAGCCCACCGGCGCGGCCATGCAGGTGCTGGAATCGATCCGCGTGGAGTTCTCATCCCGCGTCCTGAAGCGCCGCTCCACCGACGAGAACCTGGGCGCGGTGACCCTGTCGGCCGGCGTCGCCCAGCGCAAGCCGAAGGAGGATCCGGTCAGCCTGATCGAGCGGGCCGACGGCGCCCTCTACGCCTCCAAGAACAACGGCCGCAACCGCACCACCTCCGCCGACGAGGTCGCCGCCGCCGCCTGAGCCTTTCCCGCCGCCCTGACTTCCCTTAGACCGGGGCCCGAAAGCGCCCGAGGAAAGTGAAGATGGACGACGCACCGGCCAGGATGACCAAGATCACCGTCGAGGACGGGGTGGCGATCATCGCCATGTCTGACCCGGCGACCATGAACGCCACCAGCGTCCAGATGTGCGAGGAGATGCGCGCGGCCCTCGAGGCCTTCGCCATCGACGACGCGATCCGTTGCATCGTGATCACTGGCGACGGCCGCGGATTCAACTCCGGCGCCAACCTTTCGCCCAGCGGCCCCGTCGGCTCCGGCCGCGACATGGGCATCCGCCTGGAAGGCGTGATCAACCCGCTGCTGGTGGCCCTGCGCGACTATCCCAAGCCCACCATCGCCGCCATCAACGGCGCCGCCGCCGGCGTCGGCGTCGGCTTCGCCCTGGTCTGCGACCTGGCGGTGATGGCGCAGAGCGCCTTCTTCCTGCTGGCCTTCCGCCGCGTGGGCCTGGTCCCGGACGGCGGCTCCTCCTGGATGCTGCCGCGCATCATCGGCAAGGCCCGCACCATGGAGCTCGCCCTGCTCGGCGAGCGCCTGCCCGCAACGCAGGCGCTGGAATGGGGCGTGGTCAACCGCGTCGTCCCCGACGCCGAGCTGATGAGCGCCACCCTGGACCTCGGCCGCAAGCTCGCCACGGGGCCGAAGTCCCTCAGCTTCATCCGCAACATGATCTGGAAGGCCCAAGAGGACGGCTTCATCGACGCCTTGCACACGGAGCGGATCTTGCAGCGCGAGGCCGGCCTCACCGAGGACTTCGCCGAAGGCGTCGCGGCCTTCAAGGAGAAGCGCCCGGCGGCCTTCAAGGGCCGCTAGCTAGGCTTCGCCGGCTCGATCGTGACGCTCTCGCCGCAGCCGCAGGCGTCGGTCTCGTTGGGATTGCGGAACACGAATTTCGACGCCAGCCGCGTAGTCTCGTAGTCGACCTCGGTTCCGACCAGGAACAGCACCGCCTTAGGCTCGATCAATATGGTCACGCCCTTGTCCTCGACCACCTCGTCAAGCGGCGCGGCGGCCTCGGCGTATTCGATGACGTACTCCTGCCCCGCGCAGCCGCCGTTCTTCACGCCCACCCGCAGGCCGGCGTAGGGCCTCTCGGCGCGGCCCATGATCTCCCGCACGCGCTCGGCGGCGCGGTCGGTCAGGGTGACCACCTTGGGGCGGGGCCGGCGCGGGCGCGCCGAAGGAACGCTGAGGTTTTCCATCAGAACATGTTCAGCTGCAGCTTGGCCTCGTCGGACATCCGCGAGGGATCCCACGGCGGATCGAACACCAGCTCGACCTTGCAGGAGCGCACCTCGGGGATCTTGCCCACCGCCTCCTCGACCCAGCCCGGCATCTCACCGGCCACCGGGCAGCCCGGCGCGGTGAGTGTCATGTCGATGACCACGTCCTTTTCGTCCGAGACGTCGACCTTGTAGATCAGGCCAAGTTCGTAGATGTCGACCGGGATCTCCGGGTCGTGCACCGTCTTCAGCTGCTCGATCAGCTTGTCGGTCAAGGCGTCCAACTCCGCTTGCGAAAGCGGGGTCGTCGTCTCGGGGTCTGGCGCGGCGGCGTCGTCCATCAGGCGAAAAAGGTCCGTGTCCGTTGGAGGGCGTCGACGAAGGAGTCGGCTTCCTGTTGAGTATTATATAGGGCGAACGAAGCTCGCGCGCTCGATGTCACCCCAAATCGTTTCATCAGCGGCTCGGCGCAGTGGGCGCCGGCGCGCACCGCCACCCCATAGCGGTCCAGGATCTGCGCCACGTCGTGGGCGTGGGCGCCGTCCACGGTGAAGGACAGGATCGCACCCTTCTCCGGCGCCTCGCCCAGCACGTGCAACCAGTTGGCGCCTGCCAGGCCATCTCGGACGCGCTCATAGAGGGCGTGCTCGTGGGCGGCGATCGCCTCGCGGTCCTGGGCCATCAGCCAGTCCAGGGCCGCGCCCAGGCCGATGGCCTCGATGATCGGAGGCGTGCCGGCCTCGAAGCGGTGCGGCGGATCGGCATAGGTGATCGCGTCGAGGGCCACCTGCCCGATCATCTCGCCGCCGCCCTGGTAGGGCGGCAGCGCGACCAGCCGTTCAGACTTGCCGTAGAGGATGCCGATGCCGGTGGGTCCATAGAGCTTGTGGCCGGAGAAGGCGTAGAAATCGACGTCCAGCGCTTTCACGTCGATCGGCTGATGGACGACCGCCTGGCAACCGTCCACCAGGACCAGAGCGCCCGTCTGATGGGCGAGCCGCGCCAGTTCGGCCACCGGGTTGATGGTGCCCAGCACGTTGGACATGTGGGTCAGGGCCACGACCCTGGTCTTGGGCCCCAGGAGGGCGCGGAATCCATCCACATCGAGCCGGCCGTCGTCCAGCACCGGTGCGAACTTCAGCACCGCGCCCTGCCGCTCGCGGAGAAAATGCCACGGCACGATGTTGGCGTGGTGCTCCATCTCGGTGAGCAGTATCTCGTCGCCGGGCTTCAGCCTCGCGCCAAGCCCCGAAGCCACCAGGTTGATCGCCTCGGTGCCGCCCTTGGTGAACACCACCTCGTCTTCCCCCGCATTGATGAAGCGGGCCGCCGACTTGCGCGCCGCCTCGTAGGCGTCGGTGGTCTCGTTGGCGAGCGTGTGCAGGCCGCGATGCACATTGGCGTAGGAGTGCTCCATGGCGTGGACCATGGCGTCGATCACCGCCCGCGGCTTCTGCGCCGAGGCGGCGCTATCCAGATAGACCAGCGGCTTGCCGTTCACCTGCCGCGACAGGATCGGGAACTCGGCGCGGACGGCTTCTACATCGAAGGCCATGCTCAGCCTCCCAGCCTTTCCGACACCCAGGCGCGCGCCACCTCGCGGGCGGCCTCGTGGCCGATACGGTCGATCACCTGGCCCACGAAGGCCTCGGTGAGCATGGCGCGGGC
>CANJKG010000180.1 GCA_947474775.1 Caulobacteraceae bacterium
CCGCGATCTCGGCGGTGGGCCAGGCGTAGTTGATGTCGCCGCGGATGTGCTTGGAGCTCATCACGTCATAGGCGCCGCCATAGGCCTTGCGGGTGATGACGGTGATCTTCGGCACGGTGGCCTCGGCATAGGCGAACAGGAGCTTGGCCCCGTGGCGGATCAGCCCGCCCTGCTCCTGCTTGGTGCCGGGCATGAAGCCCGGCACGTCCACGAAGGTGACCAGCGGGATGTCGAAGGCGTCGCAGAAGCGCACGAAGCGTGCGCCCTTGCGCGAGGAATCGATGTCCAGCACCCCGGCCAGGGTCTGCGGCTGGTTGGCGACGATGCCCACCGTCTGGCCGTCAAGGCGGGCGAAACCCACCACGATGTTCTTGGCGAAGTCCGGCGAGATCTCAAAGAAGTCGGCCTCGTCAACGACCTTCAGGATCAGCTCCTTCATGTCGTAGGCCTTGTTGGGATTGGCCGGGATCAGGGTGTCCAGCGACGGCTCGTCACGCTCGGCCTCGTCGAAGCTCTCCCGGATGGGCGGCTTCTCGCGATTGGAGGACGGCAGGAAGTCGATCAGGCGGCGGATCTGCGTCAACGCCTCCAGGTCGTTCTCGAAGCCCCCGTCGGCGACGCCGGACTTCATGCCGTGGATGCGGTAGCCGCCCAGCTCGTCGTGGCTGACGTCCTCGTGGGTGACGGTCTTCACCACCTCGGGGCCAGTCACGTACATGTAGCTCGTGTCCTTCACCATGAAGATGAAGTCGGTGATGGCCGGGGAATAGACATCGCCGCCGGCGCAGGGGCCCATGATCACGCTGATCTGCGGGATGACTCCGGAGGCCAGGGTGTTCTCCAGGAAGATGTCGGCGTAGCCGGCCAGCGAGGCCACGCCCTCCTGGATGCGCGCGCCGCCCGCATCGAACAGGCCGATGATCGGGGCGCCCATCTTCATGGCCTGGCGCTGCACCTTGACGATCTTCTCGGCGTGGGCCGACGACAGGGAGCCGCCGAACACCGTGAAGTCCTTGGAGAACACGAACACCACCCGGCCGTTGATGGCGCCCCAGCCGGTGACCACGCCGTCTCCGGGGATGCGCTGTTCGGCCATGCCGAACTCCACCACCCGGTGCTCGACGAACATGTCGAACTCCTCGAAGGAGCCTTCGTCCAGCAGCAGGTCGATCCGTTCGCGGGCCGTCAGCTTGCCCTTGGCGTGCTGGTTCGCGATGCGCCGTTCGCCGCCGCCCTGGCGGGCCTCTTCCCGACGCCGATCGAGTTCCTGCAGGATGTGCTTCAACGCCAGTTCCCCTATCCTTACGCTGACGAAGCCCTAAGGGGCGCGCGGCGCTGTTGCAAGTCAGGGGGCCCAAAGTCAGGTGGGACGGGGCAACCCCTTGAACCACCGCTCCAACATGGCCGCCTCCACCCGTAGGCGGGCGGTGCGCTCCGCGGCCTCCTCGTCGACCCCCCACCGCTCCTCCTGCCAGGCCTCGTCCAGCCGGGAGAGATCGAAGGCGCCCTGCCCGTCCAATCGGCCCCGCAACAGGGCGATGGCGAGGACGGCCGAGCCGAACAGCGCCGCCCCGAACGCCAGCCCCGCCAGGCCGAAGTCGTCCAGCTCCAGCGCGACTGCCTTCGCCCGCTCCAGGGTCGGCGGAGGCTGGGCGTGGTGGATGATCCCCGCCGAGCGGACCATGGCCAGCCCCTCATCGCGCTCGGCCCACTCAAGCACCGGCCCCCATAGTCCCGCCTGTCGTTCCGCCAACCCGGCCGGAGCCTCGGCGAAATAGCAGAGCAGGTCGGAGGCGGCGTAGTCGGCGATCGACCGGGCGATGTCCTCCCGGGCCGGAGGAATCGCCTCCACGGCGGTATTGGCCAGGCGGGTGGCGTGCATGGCCCCCAGCTCTATGATTTCACCCTGCCCGGCCCACTCCTCGGCCACCTGGTCGGCCAGCGCCCTGGTGGGCAAGACCAGCCTGGTTCCCTTGGGCGCGCTGAGGCCGCGGCCGTCCAGGCGCACGGCGAACCCGCCATCGGCTTCGGCGATCTCGACCGCGTTGTAGAAGCGCCTGGGCTTCTCGTTGGGCTCGTGGAATCCCTTGCGCATCAGCGGCGGACCCGGCCGAACAGCTCTGGCTCGGCCTCGTGCTCATCGAATCCGAAACGCTGGAAGCCGTCACGCATCTCCCGGCTCAACGGCGCCTCCAGGGTCAGCGTTCCCCGCGACGGATGCGGCAGGGTCAGGCGCCGCGCGTGGAGCTGCAGCTTCAGCCCCTCCGACAGCGCCGCCGAGGCCTCGTCCCGGTACTTGGGATCGCCCAGGATCGCATGGCCCATGGCCAGCATGTGGGCCCGTAGCTGATGCGTGCGCCCGGTATGGGGCCGAAGCGCCATCCAGGCGACCCGGTCGCCGGCCCGGGAAATGGTCACGAACTCCGTCTCGGCGGCCTCAGCCTGCGGATCCTTAGGATCGGCGGGGACCACCATCTCGCGGTCGCCGACGCCGCGCTTGACCAGCGGCAGCTCCAGCACGCCCTCCCCAGGCTTCGGGAACCCCGCCACCAGGGCCCAGTAGGTCTTGTGCGCCCGGCGCCGCGCAAAGGCCCCGGCGAGCCTCGCGGCCGCATCCGGCGTCTTGCCCAGGACCAGGACGCCGGATGTGTCGCGGTCCAGGCGGTGCACCAGCCTGGGCCGCTCAAGGCCCTCGCCCCAGGCGCTCAGCAGCCGGTCCACATGCTTGAGCGTCTTGGTGCCGCCCTGCACCGCGAGCCCCGAGGGCTTGTTCAACGCCAGCACTTCCTCGTCCTCGTAGAGCACCAGGGAGTGGGCATAGGCCGCGTCGCGCGGGTCGAGGCGCTCGCGCTCGCCCTCAGGCCGCGCTTCCGGCAGGGGCGGCACCCGTATCATGGCGCCGGCCGCCAGTCTGGTGTCCGGCTTGGCGCGTCCACCATCGATACGAACTTGGCCAGAGCGGATCAGCTTGTGCAGCTGGCCCTGGGTGAGATGCGGCCACCGGCGGCGGAACCATCGGTCCAGGCGCACGCCCTCCTCGCCGTCCCCCACCGCGATGGTGCGGACTTCCCTCACGCCAGCAGCCGACGCGTCGCCAGGAGGCCGAGGAACAGGGCGCCGACCGAGACCACCACTGACGTCGCCGCATACAGCGCCGCCATGCCGTAGGCGCGCTTCTCGATCATCAGCGCCAGTTCCAGCGAATAGGCCGAGAAGGTGGTGAATCCGCCCAGCACGCCGACGCCCAGCAACAGCCGCCAGCGCTCGTCGCCTCCACCGCGGTGCGCAAGCACGCTCACCAGCACCCCCATCAGGAGGCCGCCCAGCACATTGGCGATGAGGGTGCCGTACGGCCAACCCGTCATCCCCAGCAATCTCGTGACGCGGACTGAAAGCAGGTACCGGGCGACCGCGCCGACCGAGCCCCCCATGGCCACCAGCAAGATATTACCCATGCCGCCTTATGCGCCGCCGCACGCGGCTACGAAACCCCGTTAAGCCACACGTTAAGAGCCAGCAGCCCTGTTGTCGCACCCGGGGATCGTAAGGGGGCCGCCGCCTAGAGACGGGTGAGCAACCGCGCCAACGCCTCATTGATCATGTCCTGCGAACCCATGTGCACGCCGTGGCCACCGACCCCCTGCTGCAGGTGGACCAGGGGATGGGCGCGGAATGCGGCGCGATCGGCCTCGTCACATAGCGACGGCAGGCCCATCACTGGCCGGCGGGGGAACAGGGGCACATCGCCGACAATGATCTCTGTCGGGACTCTCAGCCCGTCCAGGATGGACCGGTAGTCCCGGCCGTCTCCCGGTCTCCCGAAAATGGCTTCGACCCAGGCGGCTCCGTTCCCGACCACGGATGGCGAAAGTATCTCGAACAGCGCCCACAGCTTTCCGGTTTCCAGGAACGGCTCGATGGCGAGGACCCGCTGGGCTTGCCGCATCGACATGGCCGCAAGGGAGCCCACCGACAGCCCCGCGGCCACATAGGGCCGGCCGGGAAACCGCGCCGCCACGGCCTCCTCGAACGCTTCCGCGAAGGCCGCGACGGAGATGGTCTTCAGGAACGGCGAGTGAAACCCCGGCAGGTGCAGGAAGGCCAGTTGCGCGCCCGGCGCATCGAGCCATTCGAAATCGTTCGGGGTTTCCGGGAACGCGCCGCGGATCGCCACCACCAGGGGGCCGCCCTCGGGACCGCGGATCCAGATCGGGACGCGCCCCAGGGCCGTCTCGACGACCGTGGATTCCATGGCCGCCTGTTAGCACGCGTCAGGTGCGAGCGCCCACCGTCTCGCGGACGCCGCGGGCGTCGTAGACGTCGCCGCCCGGCGGCCGGGCGCCCTTGCCCATGAATACCTCGATGGTGGAGGCCAGCGCCGGGCCACCGTCCAACGGGAAGCCGGCGCCCAGGCCAAGGCCAACGCTGCTATGGCGGCCGAAGTCCATGCCGCCGACGCCCACGCTCATGCGCGGCCCGCCGAACCCCACTGGCCGTAGGATCCGGTCGGAGACCCGGAACCAGTCGTAGCCATCGGCGAGCGCCAGGTCGGCGGCGCGCAGCAGGGCGTAGTCAGTCACCTGCTCGGGCGGGGCGCCTGGGCCGCCGCGGAAGGTGATGCGGTAACGGCCAGGCTCGATGCGGAATTCGGAGAAGCCCACCGCCTCGCGGCCCATGGCCGGCTGGTACAAGGTGGGGGCCGAGGCGCAGGCGCTGAGGGCCAGCGTGACCAGGAGGACGGGAAGGATTCGCTTCATGGCCGCATCTTCCAGGAAAACCGTGGCTATTCGACGACTTCATCGATGAAGCGGACAAGCGCGAACGGCGTTCCGGCTCACCCCAGGCCGAGGGCCTGAAGGAGAGTCGCCATGTCCTCGGGCGGCGGCGTCTCGACGCGCTTTCGGCCGCCCCCCGGATGCGGGAAGACCAGGGCCTGGGCGTGCAGCATGAGCCTGGGGGCCGGATGGCCGTCTACCGTCAGCGCGCCGCCATACCGGACATCGCCTGCGATCGGCCGTCCGATGGAGGCCACGTGGACCCGCAGCTGGTGCATCCGACCGGTCTCCGGCGATAACTCCAGCAGCGCCGCCGTCGGGCTGGCGGCCAGGGTCCGGTAGCGACTGAAGGCGGCCTCGGCGTCGGTGTGCTCCGGGTCGCAGACCCGCATATAGGCCTCCCGTCCGATCTCCTCGCGGCGGAGCGGGCGATCGATGGCGCCGGCTTTAGGCGCCGGCGCGCCGGGCGTGACGATCGCCAGGTAGGTTTTCGAGACCTTGCGGGACATCAAGGCCTTGCCGAGGAAACCTGCGCCGGGCTTGGTCTTGGCCGTGAGGATCACGCCGGACGTATCCCGGTCCAGGCGGTGGATCAGCCGGGGCCGCGCCTTGCCTGGCTTGGCGAACGCCCACAGCAGCTCGTCCAGGGTATGGACCTGCCCCCGACCGCCTTGGCTGGACAGGCCGGATGGCTTGTTCAACGCCAGGATTTCGGCGTCCTCGTGGATCACCAGGGACCGGACGAAGGCGACTTCGTCCGCCGAGAGCTGGACAGGACCTGGCGATTTCACCTGCCGGCTTTAGCGGAGCACGCCCCGCTTCGCCATCAGCCTGGAGTACCAGACAAAGAACAGGCAGGCGGCCAGGATGACGGCGTTCATGATCATACCCGTCTGGCCGCCCATCTCCGCGCCGTTGGTCATGCCATAGGTGTAGATCAGGCTCACCACGAGGCCCGCCAGCGAGGCGACGAAGACCTGGAACGCCCAACGCGACCTGAGGGCCAGCAGGATCGTCCCCGCCACCGAACCCCAGACGCCAATGGCCCAGACGCCGGTCATCCACGCCGGCATGGCGTTATAGTAGGCGATCTGGGCGTCGGTCATGCCCATGGAGCGAAAGTAGGTTTCGCCCGCCGTGTGGCTCATGACGTAGTCGTAGGCGCCGAAGCCGTTCCACAACACGCCGATCACGACCACGGCCCACAAGTGCCAGGGCGTCCTCGCCCGGGTGTCCAACGCAGTCATTAGGCCCTCCCTTCCCTCTGAAGGTCGAACCCTAGGCCCCGCTGGTTCGCTTCCGCAAGCCCGCCCACCTTTCGAGCCGCTCCTTGATCCGTGCTTCGGAGCCCTCTCCCCTTGGCGCGTAGAACGTGCGCCGCTCCATCTCCTCGGGGAAATAGTCCTGGCCGGAGAAGCCTTCCGGAGCGTCGTGGTCGTAGCTGTAGCCCTGGGCGTAGCCCAGGTCCTTCATCAGCCGGGTGGGCGCGTTCAGGATGTGCTTGGGCGGCATCAGCGAGCCGGTCTCGCGCGCCGCCTTCATGGCCGCGCTGAAGGCCTTGTAGACCGCGTTGGACTTGGGCGCCGTGGCCAGGTGGACGGTGAGCTGGGCGAGCGCGATCTCGCCCTCCGGCGAGCCCAGGAAGTCGTAGGTGTCCTTCGCGGCGTTGGCGAGGATCAGGGACATGGGATCGGCCTCGCCGATGTCCTCCGCCGCCGCGCGGACCAGCCGTCTGGCGATGAACAGCGGGTCCTCGCCGCCCGCCAGCATCCGCGCCAGCCAATATAGGGCCGCGTCCGGGTCGGAGCCGCGGATCGACTTATGCAGGGCGGAGATGAGGTTGTAGTGCTCCTCGCGGTCCTTGTCGTAGGCCGGGCTGCGCTTCTGCAGGATCTCGCCAAGCTCGCGGGTGGAGAGCGGCCGGGCCGAGCCAATGTTGAACAGGCTCTCGGCGAGCGTCAGCAGGTAGCGGCCGTCGCCGTCGGCGAGCGCCACCATGGCCTGCCGCGCCTCGGGATCCAGCGGCAGCAGCCGGCCCTCGAACGCCTCCGCCTTGGCCAGCAGCTGCTCCAGTGCGGCTTCATCCAGGCGCTTGAGGACGAAGACCTGGGAGCGCGAGAGCAGCGCCCCGTTCAGCTCGAAG
>CANJKG010000181.1 GCA_947474775.1 Caulobacteraceae bacterium
CCGGCAGACCTCATCCGTCGGGCTGCCAGCCTCCTGCTCGCGCAATACACCGATGATCTGCGCCTCGTTGAACCTGCTCTTCTTCACGTCCGTCTCCTTCGATGACGGACTCTCACTCAAATCGAGGGATCAGGAAGGGGGCAGGTCAGAGCGGGTTCGGGGCGTCCATGATCGCGTCCGTGGCGAGACCCCCGACGGCGAGCCCTATTCGGCGCACGATCCCGATCTGCTCACCTGGATCCATGTGGCGGAGGTCAACAGCTTCTTGTCCGCCTACCTGCGCCACCGCGACCCGACCTTCCCGCCCTCCGAGCAGGACCGCTATCTCGCTGAACAGGCGCTGATCGCCGAACGACTGGGAGCGGCGCGCGACGGCGGCTGCGTCCCGCGCTCCCGCGCCGAGGTTGAGGCCTATTTCCACGCGGTCCGCCCGCAGCTGCGTTGCAATGACCGGGCCCACGAGATCGCGCGCATAATTCTGGCCCGTCCGAGCGTCGGCCCTGCCAGCCAGCCCTTCGCCCGCCTGATGCTAGAGGCCGCCCAGGATTTGCTGCCGCCATGGGCCGCGGGCCTGCATGAGCTACACGTCAGCCCCGCCCGTCGCCCCGTCATCCGGCTCGGCGTCCAGGCCATGGGCGGCGTGCTGCGTTGGTCCATGTACGACAGCGCCGAGACCCGCGCCCGGCGCCGGACGGCTTCGCCCTAACCGTCGACCTCAGAGATCACGCGACGCGAGGCGTCGATGATCAGCTTCGCCCGCGACCAGGCGTCCATGCCATGGCCCCGCGCCCGTTCCATCGGGACCTCCAGCGACACCGGTCGATCCGCAGGAATCAGCGCTAGCAGTTCCCGCAGCGGGAACATGCCCTCGCCGGGCGGCAGGCGATCGAAGCCGCCCTCGCGGGCGTAGTCCTCGCCGGTCGCTTCCCGGGGTCCGTCGCAAAGCTGGATATAGCCCCGGATCGCGGGATCGATGGCCCGCGCGTCCTCCATGGTGGTCCCTGTCCGCACCACATGCAGGGCGTCGAGGATCACCTTGCCAGAGCCGGCGCCCCGCACGATCCGCACTGCCTGCGGCAGGGCGTCAGTCACCCCATAGCCGCCGAACTCCAGGCAGGGGGTGATCCCGTAGCCTGCGGCGATCTCGCCGATACGCCCGAAGTTCTCGGTCATCCGCGCCTCATTGCCGTCAGCAGGCCGCGTGCTGACATAGCTCGCCCCAAGCGCCGCGCCCCGCGCGATCGCCGCCTCGTAGACGTCGAAGTCAAGGCCCTTGCCGATCGGAAAGGAGCTCAGACCGCAGACGGTGATCCCGTGGTCGTCCATCAGCGCCTTCAGGTCCGGGACCTCGGCGTCGGTGACCGCCGGATAGGGGCGGCGGCCGCCGGGATCGAGGGTGAACAGGCAGACATGTTCGCAGCCCAGTTCGGCGGCGATCCGCACCAGTTCCGCGGCCGTGATCTCCAGGGCGACCAGATGATGCAGCGACAGCGGGCGCGCCATCGGCCTAGTCCTCTCCCAGGGCCTTCACGAACGCCGGCAGCCAGGGATTGCGGCCCGGCTTCATGCGCTCCGCGCGGTAGATGTGGCCCAGGTCGGCGTAGGCGCGGTCGAAGCTTTTGTTGACGATGACGTAGTCGTACTCACTCCAGTGCTGGATCTCCTCGCGCCCGCGCGTGAGCCGGAACTGGATGACCTCCTCGCTGTCCTGGGCGCGCGCATGCAGCCGCCGCGACAGGTCGGCCCACGAGGGCGGCAGCACATAGACACGCACGATGTCCTCCGGCGCGCCGCTGGCGATCTGCTGTGCGCCCTGCCAGTCGATGTCGAACAGTACGTCTTTGCCGGCCTCAAGGGCGGCCAACACCGGCGCCTTGGGCGTGCCGTAGCGATGTTTGTGGACGGCCGCCCATTCCAGGAACTCGCCGGCGGCGATCATCTGGTCGAACTGTTCCTCGGTCTTGAAATAGTATTCCCTGGCCTCCTCCTCGCCGGGCCGGCAGGGGCGAGTGGTGGCCGAGATCGACAGGGTCAGGTCCTGGTGGTCCGCAACCAGACGGCGCGACAGCGAGGTCTTTCCCGCCCCCGACGGGCTCGACATCAGCAGCAGCATTCCCCGCCGCTGGGTTTCCCAGGGCTTTGCGCTGTCGTCGGCCGGGCCCGGACGCTCACTCGACATTCTGAACCTGCTCCCGGAACTGCTCGATGGTGGCTTTGAGGTCCAGGCCGACGCTGGTCAAGGCGCCAAGCGCCGACTTGGAACACAGGGTGTTGGCCTCGCGCATGAACTCCTGGGTCAGGAAGTCCAGCCGCCGGCCCACCGCGCCCTCGCCGGCCAGCAGCGCACGGGCCGCCGCCACGTGGCCGGCCAGACGGTCGATCTCCTCGCGCACGTCGGCCTTCACAGCCAGGGCCGCAGCTTCCTGCACCACCCGTTCCTCGAAGGCGCCTTCGCCGGCAAGCTCGGCCATGCGCCGTTGGAACCGCTCCTTGATCGCCGCAGGCTGGCCCGCCGCCAGCGCCTCGGCCGACGCGGTCAGGTCGGCGATACGGTTCGTGAGCCCCTCGAGCACGCCCAGCAGCGCCTGGCCTTCCTCCCGCCGCGCGACCGCCAGGGCGTCCAGGGCCTGACCGAGCGAGGCGGTCATGGCCGCCTCGATCGCAGCCACCTCCTCCGGCGTCTCCACCCCGTCCTGCGCCTCGATAACGCCCCGGAGCGCGAGCAGGCCGTCCAGCCGGGGCGGGGCCGCCATGCCGGTGGCCACATAGGGCCCGCCCGCCTGCAGGTATCGCTCCAGCTGCTCGACATTGATCCGCACGGCGCCCGCGCCCTCGGCGCGCTTGGCCTGGACGCCTACTGTGAGCTGACCCCGCTGGAACCGCGCCTGAGATCCCTCGCGCGTGGCGCGGTCCAGCCCGTCGAACCCCGGCGGCCCCCGGAACCGGACCTCCAGGTTGCGGCCATTGACGCTGCGCGCCTCCACCGCCCAGCTCCAGTCCCCCAGCGCGCCTTCCGCGCGCCCGAAGCCGGTCATCCCCGACAAGCCCATCCGCTCCGCCCCTCAAGTATCTCTAGTCAGCCTTCTTACGCTCCAGCGCCCGCCATCGGGCGACGTTGCGCAGGTGCTCCTCATAGCTGTTGGCGAAAACGTGCCCGCCGGTCCCGTCGGCCACGAAGAAAAGCTCCTTGGTCTTCGGGGGGGCGAGCACCGCCGCCAGGGCCTCCCGCCCGGGATTGGCGATCGGCGTCGGTGGCAGACCATCGATCTGGTAGGTGTTGTAGATCGTCTTCCGGGCCAGTTCCGAGGCGCGGATGCCGCGCCCCAAGGGTCGACCCTTGCTGACCCCATAGATGATGGTCGGGTCACTCTCGAGCCGCATCCCGGCGCGCAGCCGGTTGGTGAACACCGCTGCGATCCGCGGCCGTTCGGCCGGCAGCGCGGTCTCCTTCTCGACGATGGAGGCCAGGATGACCGCCTGGTCCGGCGTCGTGATCGGCAATCCCGGCTGGCGATTGGCCCACAGCTCGTCCAGCAGCTGGTCGCGCGCCAGACGCATCCGCACCACCACCTCGGCCCGGCTGTCGCCGCGCTGCACCTGGTAGGTGTCTGGCAGGATCGAGCCCTCCGGCGGGGGCGTGATCGGGCCGGTCAGGACCTCGGATGCCAGGATGGCTTCGGCCGCCATCTCGCTGGTCCAGCCCTCAGGGATGGTGACAAAGTGGCGCACGACCTTGCCGGCGCGGATGTCGGCCAGGACGCTGGCCAGGGGGGCGCGGCTGGCGAACTCGTATTCCCCGGCCTGCAGCCGCCCCCCGGCGCCGGTCAGCCTGGCCGCCAGGGTGAACAGGCCGGGCGAGCGGATCACGCCGGCGTCGGCCAGCTCTCCCGCGATGCTGTTCAGCCCCAGGCCCCGATCCAGAACGACGGTGGTGATTTCGCCCTTGCGCGCCGCCGGTCCCGGTCCCGCGTAGCTCCACAGGTTCCAAACCGCGACCACCACGGCCACGAGGAGGGTCAGGCCGCCGAGGCGGGCCCGGCGTCGGCGCGAGCCACCGCTCACGCGAACTTCTTGAACACCACCGAGGCGTTGGTGCCGCCGAAGCCGAAGCTGTTGGACAGCGCCACAATGATCTCCATGGGCTTGGCCTTGTTCGGGACCAGGTCCAGGGCGGTCTCCACGGAGGGGTTCTCGAGGTTGATGGTCGGCGGCGCGATCTGGTCGCGGATCGCCAGGCAGGTGAAGGCCGCCTCGATGGCCCCCGCCGCGCCCAGCAGGTGGCCAGTCGCCGATTTGGTGGAGCTCATGGTGACCCCGGCCTTGGCGTCGCCCAGCAAACGCTCCACCGCCCCCAGTTCGATCTCGTCGCCCAGCGGCGTCGAGGTGCCATGAGCGTTGATGTAGTCGATGTCCCCGGGCTCTATGCCCGCGTCCTTGATCGCCGCCTTCATGGCGCGGAAGCCGCCGTCACCATCCTCGGCCGGGGCGGTGATGTGATAGGCGTCTCCGGCCATTCCATAGCCGATCACCTCGGCGTAGATCTTCGCGCCGCGGGCCTTAGCATGCTCAAGTTCCTCCAGAACGAGGATGCCGGCGCCCTCGCCCATGACAAAGCCGTCGCGGTCCTTGTCGTAGGGCCGGCTGGCTCTTTGCGGATCGTCGTTGAACGCCGTGGACATGGCGCGGCAGGCGATGAAGCCCGCGATTCCCACCGGACAGATCGCCGCCTCGGCCCCGCCGGCGATCATCACGTCGGCGTCGCCGTACTTGATCAGGCGGCAGGCGTCGCCCACCGCATGCGCGCCAGTGGCGCAGGCGGTCACGATGGAATGATTGGGCCCCTTGAAGCCGTAGCGGATCGAGACTTGGCCACTGGACAGGTTGATCAGGGCTGAGGGGATGAAGAACGGGCTGACCCGCCGCGGACCCTTCTCATAGAGCTCGATCGAGGTCTTCTCGATGGTGGCGAGGCCGCCGATGCCGGAGCCAATAATCACCCCGGTGCGCTCGCGGCTCTCCTGGTCTTGCGGCATCCAATTGGCGTCGCGCACCGCCTCGTCGGCGGCGGCCACGGCGTAGAGGATGAAGTCGTCGACCCGGCGCCGGTCCTTGGAGCTCATCGTCAGGTCGGGGTCGAAAGAGCCCTCGACATCCGGCCCGCCGCCGCCCTGGCCGTCGACCCGCGGCACCTCGCAGGCCACCTGGCAGGCGTAGTCGCTGGGATCGAAGATCGAGATCCGCCCCGCGCCCGACCTGCCCTCGAGGATCCGGCGCCACGAAAGCTCGGCGCCCTGCCCCAGCGGGGTGATCAGGCCGATACCGGTGACGACGACACGACGCATGATGTTCCTCAAACGAGAACCGCCGCGGCTTCAGGCCTGGAAGTGGCCTGAGCGCGCGGCGGTTGATAGACCGTCCATGGCCTTCAGGCGGCTCAGGCCCCCAGGCGCTCTTGGATGAATTTGACCGCATCACCGACGGTCTGGATGTGTTCGGCGGCGTCGTCGGGGATTTCGATATCGAACTCCTCTTCGAAGGCCATGACCAACTCGACGTTGTCCAGGCTGTCGGCGCCCAGGTCGTCGATGAAACTGGCCTTCTCGGTGACCTTCTCCGGATCGGCGTCGAGGTGTTCGATGACGATCTTACGGACGCGTTCTAGGACGTCGGACATTCGTTAGGTCCCTCAAGGCTTAGTCAGGTGTTTTGCATCGGCGAGGCTGACGATGAAGTCAACTGTCAGCCTCCTGCCGCTGGTCCGCCGCGTAGCAGCTTTATACGGTGAGCGCGAGGTCAGATCATCGCCATTCCGCCGTTCACGTGCAGGGTCTGGCCAGTTACGTAGCCGGCCTCGTCGCTGGCCAGGTAGACGCAGGCCGCGGCCACGTCGGCGCCCGCCCCCAGGCGGCCGGAGGGGATGGTCCCCAGGATGGCGGTCTTCTGCTGCTCGTTGAGCGCGTCGGTCATCGGGCTCTCGATGAACCCGGGCGCGACGCAGTTGACGGTGATTCCCCGCGTCGCGACTTCCTGCGCCAAAGCCTTGGAAAACCCGATCATTCCGGCCTTGGAGGCGGCGTAGTTAGTCTGCCCCGGGTTGCCGGCCACCCCCACTACGGAGGTGATTCCGACGATGCGGCCGAAGCGTCGCTTCATCATCCCGCGCATGGCGGCCCGTGACAGGCGGAAGTAGCTCTCCAGGTTGACCTTGAGGACGCTCTCCCAGTCTTCGTCCTTCATCCGCATCAGCAGGCCGTCCTTGGTGACCCCGGCGTTGGCCACCAGGATATCGATCGGCGCGCCCGCTGCGGCTTCCGCATGCTCGATCAGGCCGTCCACGGCGGCCGAATCGGCCAGGTTCGCGGCCTTCACTGATGTCCGCTCGCCAAGGCTGGCCGCGAGCTCCTGCAGGACGGCCTCCCGCGTGCCTGACAGCACCACACGGGCACCCTGGGCGTGCAGCGCCTTGGCGATCTCTGCGCCGATGCCCCCGGTGGCCCCGGTGACCAGCGCCGTCTTGCCGCTGAGGTTGAACATCATCGCGCTCCCTAAAGGCTCTTGGCGAAGGCTTCGAGGTCGGCCGGGCCGTTCAGCGCGGCGGCCTCGGCGTCCGGGGCGATGCGCTTGGCCATGCCCGACAGCACCTTGCCGGCCCCAGCCTCGGCGAACCGGACCACCCCGCCCTCGCCCGCCAGCCACAACATGGTCTCGCGCCAGCGCACCCGGCCGGTCACCTGCTCCACCAGCATCCGGCGGATGGCTTCCGGGTTTAGCGTCGGTCTGGCGGTCACATTGGCCACCAACGGCGCGCGCGGTGCAAGGATCCTGGCCGCCGCCAGTGCTTCGGCCATCTCGTCAGCGGCCG
>CANJKG010000182.1 GCA_947474775.1 Caulobacteraceae bacterium
CCTCCGGCCAGGTGTTCGGCTTCCAGATCGACCCGCAGCGCAAGGAGAAGATGCTGAAGGGCCTGGACGCCATCGGCGAGACCCTTCAGGCGTCCACGTCCATCGACGTCTACGAGCAGAAGCGCGCCATCGCCCAGCCCTGGCTGGAGGGCGCATGAGCATCATCATCGCCGGCGCGGTCCGTGTGCCGCCCGGCAATGTGGAACGCTTCCGCCCGGCGATGGAATCGATGCTGGCCGCCAGCCGGGGCGAGGACGGCTGCGTCGTCTACTCCTATGCCGTCGACGTGGAGGACCCCGGCCTGATCCGGGTGTTCGAGGTCTGGCGCGACCGCGCCTCCCTGGAGGCCCACTTCAAGACCTCGTACATGGCGGCCTGGCGCGCGGCCTGGCCGGACTTCGAGGTCACTGACCGCAAGCTCATCGCCTACGAGGTCGGGGCGGAGTATCCGATCTGATGGGAAGGTAGGCCCTCCGGTCTGTACGGAGCGCCCCGACCAAGTCCGCCCCGCCGTCGTGGTGGTCACGACGTCTCCGTGGCGCTGGCGTCATGGCCGGTGCGCGTGGCGGCGGAGACCTCCGGCTGGGGCATGGCCTTGCCCGTGGGGTTGGCCGGGGTCTCCTGGGCCGAGGCGGTGGCGGCCAGGGCCATGCCCGCCATGAGGGCGGCGATCGTCAGGGACGGACTGTTCATCGATTACGCCTACGCGTGGCTCGACGACAGGACGGCGACCGGCGTCGTGCCAGCGACGAGATGGAACCTGGCGCGAGAGCCTACTGCGGACCTTTGTCCCGCTTCCTGGAGGCGGCGCGGGCGGCCATGTTCAGGCCCTCCACGAGGCCGGAGAAGGCCATGGCCGCGTAGATGTATCCTTTGGGCACGTGCACCCCGAAGCCATCGGCGATCAGCACCGCCCCGATCATCAGCAGGAAGCCCAGGGCCAACATGACCACGGTGGGGTTGTTGTTGATGAACTCGGCCAGCGGATTGGCCGCCAGAAGCATCACGCCCACCGCCACGATCACCGCCGTGACCATGATCGGCAGATGGTCGGTCATGCCCACGGCAGTGAGGATCGAGTCCACCGAGAACACTAGGTCGAGCAGCAGGATCTGCACGATCGCCGCCCCGAAGCTGGTGACGGCGGCGCCGCTCTTGGCGTCCATCACACCGTGGGTCTCGCCAGGCGCCGTCTTCTCGTGGATCTCGGTGGTCGCCTTCCAGACCAGGAAGAGGCCGCCCGCGATCAGGATCAGGTCGCGCCATGAGAACGACAGCTCGAAGGTGGGATGGCCGTCCTGGCCGATGGGACCGGTCCAGGGCAGGCTGAACACCGGCTGGGTAAGGCCGACGATGAACGCCAGGGTCGACAGCAGCGCCAGCCGCATGATCAGGGCGAGCGCGATGCCCACCCGCCGCGCCTTGGCCCGCTGGGCCTCTGGCAGCTTGTTGGAGAGGATCGAGATGAAGACCAGATTATCGATCCCCAGCACCACCTCCATGACGATCAGGGTCAGCAGCGCCATCCAGGCGGCGGGATCGGTAAGCAGCACAGACACGCTTTGCATCGGGGACCTCGGAAGCCGGTGGCGACGTTCTACCGCATCGGTTGGCGGCGGCTAGACCCTGTCGTCAGTCCGGGAGGGGCGCCTGTTTTTCTGGCGCCCGGCAAGAAATCTCGCGCAGTTGTGAAGGCGCTGGATTCCCCCGACGGGCGAGCGCGAACACCGGGGACGATCCGCTCCCGGCATGTTTCGGGTTGTTTCAATGCTGAGAGTGATAGAAGATATTTTCCATGTACATGTATATATTGGTATAATATCTGTATATAATTAGATCTATTTCAGGATAAGTTCGCGGGTATCGAGCTACGGGTTCTTTACCAAGCAGATCAATACAGGCACATTCATAGTTACGCTGGAATTCGCCGAAAATGTAGGCGCTGCGTTAACGACGTCGGCCGCGCTCAACCCGGCGCGACTCCGTGACCCGGGCGCATAAACCCTCTTTTCACTCTAAGCATCTAGGGCTATGCCGTTCACGTCGCGTCGGGGAGATGCCTCCAGCATGCTGAAACGGACGAAGGCCCTTGCGGGTACGTTCACCGTCATAGCCGCCCTGCTGCTCGCGCCGGCTGGTGCGGCGGCCGATGGCTATTGGCAGTGCGTGCCGTTCGCACGGCTCATCTCCGGCATCCAGATCTGGGGCGACGCCTGGACCTGGTGGAAGCAGGCCGCTGGCAAGTACGAGACTGGCGCCCAGCCCAAGTTCGGTGCGGTGCTTTGCTTCAAGCCCACCGCCCGCATGAAGCTCGGCCACGTGGCCGTGGTCAGCCAGGTGCTCACCGACCGCGTCATCCAGATCACCCACGCCAACTGGTCGGAGATCGGCGGCACGCGGGGTCAGGTGGAGAAGGATGTCACCCTCATCGACGTTTCGGCCAACAACGACTGGAGCCAGGTGAAGGTCTGGTACGATCCGGTGCGCCAGCTCGGCGGCTCGGTCTACGCCACCCACGGCTTCATCTACCAGGACGCCAGCGCCCGCGTGGTGGCCGACAGCGGCCTGAACGCCGCCGGCAACACCGCCATCGCCATGGCCCAGTCGGCCGCCAACCAGATGGCCGCCGCCGTGCGTCCGGGCGCCGGGACCATGCAGATCCTGAGCCAGGCCGCCGACTCCACCGACCGGATCGCGGCCCTGATCGCCGCGGCCATGCAGTCCGACACCAAGTCCGGCAATTGATCGCGGGACCTCCGGGGCCCACCAGATTCCGGTTCACCTCCGCCGCCGAATAGGTGTCTCTTCCGCCTGAGAGCGGCTTGGCGGAGACCTCATGCTCAACCTTCTGGAACGCGGCTCCGGCCGGTTCGTGGTCGCCGCCCCGATTGCGGGTTGGCGGGCCGGACCGCAGGTCGTCTGGATCGACCTCCTGTGTCCGACGCGGGAGGAGGAGTTGGCCGTGGAGGCCGCGCTCGGCCTGGAGCTGCCTACACCCGAGGAGATGGCGCGTCTCGAACCCTCCAGCCGCCTCTATCAGGAGTCCGGCGCCACCTTCATGACCGCCACCCTCCTGGCCCGCGCCCACGAGGAGCGCCCCATCGCGGCTCCGGTGACCTTTGTGCTGGCCAAGGGCATGCTGGTCACCCTACGCTACCATGAGCTGCGGGCCTTCAGCGTTTTCGCCGAGCGCGCTGCGCAGTTGTCCGTCGATAGCGGGGCGGCCGCCCTCCTCGGCCTGCTGGACGCCGTGGTCGAGCGGCTGGCCCAGGTCCTCGATGAGGCCGGCGACGCGGTCGAGGCCGCGTCGTCCTTGACTTTCGAGCGCCCGCCGGGCGGCGACTTCCGGCCGCTGCTCACCGGTCTTGCGCGGGCCCAGTCGACCGTCTCGCTCACCCGCAACTGCCTGGTCAGCCTGGCGCGACCGCTCAGCTTCGCGGCCCTGGCCGTCGAGATCTCCCGCGACGCCGAGCGCCAGGCCCATCTGGGATCGCTCCAGCGCGACACCCAGTCGCTTACCGAGCACGCGAGCTTCCAGGCCAGCCATATCTCCTTCCTGCTCGATGCGGCGCTGGGCCTCATCAACATCGAGCAGAACGGGATCATCAAGTTCTTCTCGGTGGTGGCGGTGGTGTTCCTACCGCCGACCCTGGTCGCGTCGGCTTACGGTATGAATTTCAGACACATGCCTGAGCTGGACTGGCCGTTCGGCTATCCGTTGGCGCTAGGTCTGATGGCTTTCTCGGCCATCGCCCCCCTCTGGTGGTTCCGCCGCAAGGGCTGGCTATAGCTGTGGATTAAATGGCTGCGAAAACCGTTCCTTAAGCGCGTTGCGTGAGAGTCCCCCGGATCGAAGGGGTCCCATGTCGGCATCGCAGGCCCAGCAGCACCATCTCACCCTGGACGCGCACACGCTCCGGGAGGCCGTGGAGGCGCACAAGCGCTACTTGGCGGGCCGCTCGGGTGGGCGGCGGATGAGCCTTACCTACGCCGACCTCTCCAACCGCACCCTGGAAGGCATCGACCTGCGCGAGGCGGACCTGGCCGGCGCGCGGCTGGCGGGCGCGCTGCTGTCCAGGGCGAACCTGTCGCGGGGCATACTGTTCGGGGCGGACCTGCGCGACGCCGACCTGCGGTACGCCAACCTGCAGCGGGCCGACCTGCGCGGCGCCTGCCTGCGCGGCGCCAACCTCACGGGGGCCGACCTGGCCGGCTGCGACCTGCGCGAGGGCCGCATCGCCCTGCAGGGCAAGCTGGACGGCTTCCGCATCCTGCGTCACGAGCATCGGCCGGGCGAGCTGAACTACGCCATCCTGTCCGGCGCCAACCTCTCCGGCGCCCAGATGAGCGGCGCCGTGGCCATGGCCAGCGACTTCACCGACGCCAACCTGACCAACGCCGTGATGTCCGGCGCCAAGCTGGCCCGGGCGGTGTTCGACGGGGCCGACCTGTCCGGCGTGGACCTGACGGGCGCTGACCTCACGGGCGCCTCGCTGAAGCGCACCGTGCTCACCGGGGCCAGGCTGGAAGGCGCGCGGCTGAACGAGGTCGACCTCACCGAGGTGCTACAGGCCCCGGCCCCGATCTTCTATGTGGACGAGCGCCCGCTGGATGACATTGTCGACGAGCACGAGACCTATTGCGACACCGAGGGCCGCGAGGGGGCGGTGATGCGCCTGAGCGAGGTGGACTTCCGCTCCCTTGGCGACCTTCGGGGTCGGCGCCTGACCGCGCTGGCCGCCCCACGCTCGGTGTTCTTCGGGATGGACCTGGAGGGCGCGCACCTGCAGGGCGCCGACCTCACCGGCTGCGACTTCCGCACCGCCAACCTGCGCAACACCGATCTGCGCGGCGCCAAGCTGGTGGACGCCCAGCTGATCCGGGCCGACCTGCGCGGCGCCCGGATGGGGCCGTTGAGCATCGGCCCCGACCGCTCGATCCGCACCGACCTCACCCGCGCGGTGCTGCGCGGGGCCGACATGCGCGGCGCCGACGCCCGGCGGGCGCGGTTCCTGGAGGCCGACCTCAGCCAGGTTCAGCTCGACCGCTGCAACCTCACGGGCGCGGAACTCGAAGCGGCATAGAGCGGTGGAGCTCCGTGGTGACCGAGCCTAATCCGGCTTGCGTTCCTCCACCCGGACCTCGGTCTTCACCGAATTGGCGATGAAGCAGCCTTCGTGCGCCTGATGGTGCAGGCGCTGGCTTTCCTCGGCCGTCGGCCTCGCGCCGGAATAGTCGATCGCCGGATGCAGGGTCACCCGGGTGACCGCCTGCCTCCCTTCGGCGTTGGGCCCCATCAGCCCTTCGGCCTCGTCGCGGTAGTGGGCTACCACGAAGCCGGCCAGGCGGGCCACGTGCAGGAAGGTCAGCATGTGGCAGGAGGAGACGGCGCCGACCAGCATCTCCTCCGGATCGACCGCGCCCTTTTCCGCCCACTTCTTGCCGACCACGTGCGGAGAGGCCGTTCCCGGAACCACGTGGCCGCCGTCGAAGGACACGGCGTGGCCGCGTCCATAGCGACCGTGGATGAAGTCCTGGCCGTCTTCCAGGGCCCATTCGGACGTGGCGCGATGGACAGACATCAGAAGGCCTCCGCGGGCAGGTCCATGAGGGGCGAGGCCCCGGTCTTCAGCTTGGCCAGGTGCGCCGCCGCCTCCGGCAGCACGCGGGCCAGGAAGTAGCGGCCCACGGAGAGCTTGGTCGCATAGAACGGATCGGGGTCGCCGGCGGCGATCCTGGTCTGGGCGGCCTCGGCCATCAGCGCCCACATATAGGCCAGCCCCGTGAGCGCCATCAGGTCCAGGTAGTCGCTGGAGGCGGCGCCGGCGTTGTCCGGATTGGCCAGGCCGTTCTGCATCAGCCACAGTGTGGCCTCCTGCAGCTGGGCCTTCACTGACGCCAGCCCGGCGATGAACGGCGCCAGGGCCTCCACGTCCTGCCTGCCCGCCACATGGGCGTCGATCTCGGCGAAGAAGGTCATCACCGCACGCCCGCCATCGGCGGCCAGCTTGCGGCCCACCAGGTCAAGCGCCTGAACCCCGTTGGCGCCCTCGTAGATCATGGCGATGCGGGCGTCGCGCAGGTACTGGCTGGCCGGGAAGGCCTCGGTGAAGCCGCCGCCGCCGTGCACCTGCAGGGCGTCCGAACAGGCCTGGAAGCCGCGGTCCGTGAGGTAGCTCTTCAGCACCGGGGTGAGCAGGGCCATGTAGTCGTGGCCCCTGCGCTGCACCGCCTCGTCAGACGAGGCGCCCGCCAGGTCGCCGTGCAGGGCGGTCCAGGCCAGGAAGGCGCGGCCGCCCTCGATGACGGCGCGTGAGTCCAGCAGCATGCGGCGAACGTCCGGATGGACGATGATCGGGTCGGCCGGGCCGTCGGCGTTCTTGGGGCCGGTGAGCGAGCGGCCCTGCAGCCGCTCGCGGGCGTAGGCGGCGGCCTCCTGGTAGGCGGCCTCGCCCTGGGCGACGCCTTGCAGCGCCACGCCGATGCGGGCCTCGTTCATCATCACGAACATCAGCGACAGACCGCGGTTCTCCTCCCCCACCAGCCATCCGGTCGCCTCCTCGTGGGCGATCACGCAGGTGGCGTTGCCGTGGATGCCCATTTTCTCTTCCAGCGCGAGGCACTTCACTGAGTTGCGCGCCCCCGGATTGCCGGCGGCGTCGGGCAGGAACTTGGGCACGATGAACAGGCTGATGCCCTTGGTGCCCTCCGGCGCGCCCTCAATGCGGGCCAGCACCAAGTGGACGATATTCTCCGCCAGGTCGTGCTCGCCGGCGGAGATGAAGATCTTCTGGCCGGTGATCCGGTAGCTGCCGTCACCCTGAGGGACCGCCTTGGTCCGC
>CANJKG010000183.1 GCA_947474775.1 Caulobacteraceae bacterium
ACCCTGACCATGAACGGGGTCTCCAAGGCCTACGCCATGACCGGCTGGCGGATCGGCTATGCGGCCGGCCCGGAAGAGCTGATCAAGCTGATGCAGAAGGTGATGAGCCAGACCACTTCCAACCCCTGCTCGATCTCGCAGTGGGCGGCGGTGGAGGCCCTGAACGGCACCCAGGAGTTCATCAAGCCCAACGCGAAGCTGTTCGAACAGCGGCGCGACCTGGTGGTCTCCATGCTCAACCAGGCCAATGGCATCCACTGCCCGACGCCGGAGGGCGCCTTCTATGTCTATCCGTCTGTGGAAGGGCTGATCGGCAAGACCGCCCCCAGCGGCAAGGTGATCGACAGCGACGCCGACTTCGCCACCGAGCTGCTGGAGAGCGAGGGCGTGGCGGTGGTGTTCGGCGCGGCCTTCGGCCTCTCGCCGTTCTTCCGCATCAGCTACGCCACCGCCAACAGCGTGCTGGAGGACGCCTGCGGCCGCATCCAGCGCTTCTGCGGGGCGGTTCGCTAGAAGTCCCGCTTGCCCCAGCGTCGACGAGACGCTGGGGTGACGTGGCTTTACGTGGTCAGTGCTTTTCCATCCAGGAGGCCTTGGCGGCGTCCCTGGTCATGTTCAGGCAGAGCCGGTCGTCCTCGACGTGGTCCACCCAGTTCAGCGGGATCAGGTGGTGCTTGAACCCTGAACCCAGGTCGAACTTGGCGAGTTCGATCTGGTCGCCGATCATTTTGTCGACCTTGCCCAAGTGCCCGCCGTCGGACCCGATGACTTCCATGTGCTCGCGCACCTGCGATGCTTGGATCATGGTTCGATCTCCCTCGTGTCTGTGAGCATGGGAAACGACCGAACCGCCTGCGCGGTTGCACCCGCCGCGCGGACTGTCATCGTGGAGGTGACCAGGGAGCCCGATGTCCGACCCCATCAACCTCAACAAGGCCCGCAAGGCGCGCGCCAAGGCCGCGCGGGCGACCGAGGCCGCGGAGAACCGCGTCCTCTTCGGCCGGCCGAAGGTGGAAAAGCAGGTCGTGCGGCTTGAGACCGACCGCGACCGGCGCGCCCTCGACGGCAAGAAGCGCGAGGACTGATGGCCCCGCCCAGGCTGCGAAAGCGCTCCGTCGTGCTGGCCGGCCACGGGACCTCCATCGCCCTGGAGCCGGAGTTCTGGTCGGCGCTGGAGGCCATGGCGGCCGCCGAAGGCGTCAGCCTGGCCGCCCTGATGGCCCGCATCGACGCCGGCCGCGCCGACCGCCCGCTAGCGTCGGCCTGCCGGGTGGCGGCCCTGGCGTTCGCAAGAGGTCGCTGAAGCTCTTCAGTTCGGGATGGATTTGGGATTGTCTGCGCGCGCCCGGCGGATAGATTGATACGATATTCAAAATAACAGGGAGGCGAAGGGACCAATGGCGAGCGGCCAGATCGAGGGACGGCGGGTCATCATCACGGGCGGGGCCAGCGGCATGGCGGCCGCCCTGGTGGGGGCCTTCGCGCGTGAGGGCGCCAAGGTCGTCTCCATGGACCTGAACGAGACGGAAGGGGCGAAGGTCGCCGAGGCCGCGAACGGCGCTGGCCCCGGCGAGGCGAGCTTCATCCGCTGCGATGTCACCCAGCGGGCGTCGGTGGAAGCGGCCTTCGCTGAGGCGACCAAGCGCCTGGGCGGCCTCGACGTGCTGATCAACGCGGCCGGCGTGGCGCCTTTCGCACCCTCACACCTGATGACGGACGAGCAGTGGGATTTCGTGCTCGACGTCAACGCCAAGGGCACCTTCCTCACCAACCAGGCGGCGTTTCCCCACCTGAAGGAGAAGGGCGGCCGGATCATCAACTTCGCATCCGGGGCCGGCGCCGGCGGCTATCCGGGCAAGGCCCACTACGCCGCCAGCAAGGCCGCCGTGCTGGGCTGGACCCGCAGCATCGCCAGGGAGTGGGGCCGTTACGGGATCACCGCGAACTCCATCTGCCCGGGGATCCGCACGCCGATGTTCGAGAAGACCCTGTCGGAGATGACGCCGGAGCAGCGGGAGGCCCAGTTGGCCAAGCACCGCGAGAACACCCCCATCGACGGCCAGATGGGCGACGCCACCCGGGACCTGGCGCCGGTGCTGGTATTCCTGGCCGGCGATGGCGCGCGCTTCATGACCGGCCAGATGTTCTCCATCGACGGCGGCCGTTTTGTGGTCAGGTAGGGCCCACGCCCCGCACCAGCAGCACGAAGGCCCCGATGACCACGATGGCCAGGGCGAACCAGATCTGTGTGGGCATCGGCTAAGCGGGCGGCGTGGGATTATCCATGCCTAGAGCGGCTTCGGGATCGGCGCGTCGGGCAGGCGCGGCGGCTCCAACTGGCCGAAGCCCGGCAGGTTGGCGAGCCTCAGCAGGCCCCATCCCTCGTATGCCGTGCGCCACGCCAGGTAGCCGAACACCAGGGCCATCACCGCTATGGCGCCGGTAAAGAACGGAATCCAGCAGGGCGCGCCGTGGTGGTGGTCATGGTGGGATAGGTCGGCCATGGCAGATTCTCCCTTCCGATTTCGTCCTGTTCGCCAACGTGCCCCTGCAGCCGAAGTTCCGAAGTCTGGATGACGCTCGACCAACACCGGTGTTATCTTTGACTCTGGAGAGCGGTTGCGGGAGGCGCCATCGCGCCTCCGTCCACGGCGAGAGGGTTGCGGAATTGACGCTGTTCGGTAGCCGGTCTGCCGTCGTGCCCGCCATGATCGCGGCGGTCGCGATGGCGTCGATCGGCGCCCTCGGGTCGACTGCCGCGGCCCCGGCGGATGCTGACGGACTGTTGATCGTCGATTGTCTCCTTCCAGGTAAAATGCAGCGGCTCGGTTCCGCCGCCACCTATGTAACGGCGCGGCGGGCCCTGAAGACCACCGCCGCCGAATGCGGCGTGCGCGGCGGCGAATACACCAGCTATGACAGGGCGACCTACGACAGCTCCCTGCGGGTGTGACTTCCGCCCGCCAAGGCCGGCGACGCGGAGGCGCAGACCAACCTGGGGGAAATCTTCGAGAAGGGGATCGGTGGTCCGGCCCAACCCGACCTGGCCGTGCACTGGTATCAACTCGCCGCCGAACAGGGGTTCGCGCGGGCTCAACTCAACCTCGGCTCCATGTACGAGCGCGGTTTGGGCGTGGCGCGCGATCCCGGCAAGGCGATCGACTTGTATCGCCGCGCCTCCGGCCTCGCGGCGGCGAACCTCGATTATGTTCCGGCGGAGGATGTTTCGCGTCTACGCGACGAACGCGACGCCCTTACGCGCACCCTGGAGGCCGAACGGGAGGACCGGGCGCGGCTGCAGCGGGAGCTCGATGAGACCCGCGCGCACCTTGAGAGCGACCGCTCCGCCCTTGATCGAAGCCGGCAAGATCTGAATATGGCCCGACGGGAGTTGGAGGCCCGTGTCACGGCCCTGGAGGAGCGCCGGCTGGCGCTGGCCGCCGCCAGCCGCGCCGACGCCGAGCGCGGCGAACAGCAGAAGGCGGCCGAGGCCGAACTCGCCGACCTTCGCCGAGACCTGGAAGTGCAGCGGCGGGTGGTCCAGGAGCGCGACGCCCAATTGAATCTCGCCAGCGCCTCTGTCGCGCGACTGGAGAACCAGGCCGCCGTTCTGCGCGGAGAAATCGAAGCGGCGCAGGCACGCCGGACCGGCGACCTGGCGCGCGCGGAGACCGAGGCCCGCGCGGCGCGCGACCAGCTCGCTCAGCTGCGGGAACGTCTAAGCGCCGCCGAGGCCAGTCAGGCCCAGGGCCAGCGGCGCATGGACGATCAGGCCGCCGAAGTCAGCCGTCTGCGCCTGCAGCTGGAGGCCACCAAGGGACAGGCCTCCTCGGCGACCAGCGGTCGTGCGGCCATCGAGGCCCAACTGGTCGCCCGGGAAGCGGAGTTGGCGGACACCCGCGGGCGACTGGAGACTCTCAAGCAGGATCTGGCCCGTCTGCGGCGGGAATCCGGAGCGCTGCGCGAGACCGCCGCATCCGGCCAGGCCCGGGCCACCCCTCCGGGCCTGCCGGCGGGCTTCACCTTCGGGCGCTTCAACGCCCTGATCATCGGCAACAACAACCACAAGTTCATGCCGCCCCTGGAGAGCGCCATCAACGACGCCAAGGCGGTGGAGCAGGTCTTGCGCGACCGCTATGGCTTCAAGACCACCCTGTTGCTGGACGCTGACCGCTACCAGGTGCTCGCGGCGTTGAACACGCTCCGCACCCAGCTCACCGACCAGGACAACCTGCTCATCTATTACGCCGGGCACGGCGAACTCGACCAAGTGAACAACCGGGGCTACTGGCTGCCGGTGGACGCCGAAGCCGACTCCTCGGCCAACTGGATATCCTCGATCCAGATTACCGACGTGCTGAACGCCATGACCGCCAAGCAGATCCTGCTGGTGGCCGACTCCTGCTACTCGGGGATGCTCACCCGCGCCGCGGTCGCCCGGCTCGACGCCGGCATGTCCGAGGAGGAACGTCTGCGCTGGCTGAAGGCCATGGCCACAAAGCGGGCGCGGCTGGTTTTGAGCTCGGGCGGCGTCCAGCCGGTGCTGGACGGCGGAGGCGGCGACCATTCGGTCTTCGCCGCCGCATTCCTGAAAGTCCTTGAAGAGAACAGGGGTGTCCTGGAGACCCAGCGCCTGGCGACGGCGGTGATCGAGCAGGTCGCGGTTTCGGCTGCCGGCGCGAGCATCGACCAGGTGCCCGTCTACGCCCCGATCCGGTTCGCTGGACATGAGGCGGGCGACTTCTTCTTCGTGGCGCGAAACTGAGACGTATCAACGGTCGGGGGATTATCATGCGATTGACAACGATGGCGGGTGTGGTGACAGCCGCTGGGGTTCTGACGGCCGGCGCGGCGCACGCCCAGAGCGCCGGCAACGCGGCCTACCAGGACTATTTCCGGCGGGCTTGCATCGGCAGTTCGGGCCAGTTGAACGGCCTCTGCGTCGCCTCACGGGGCGGCGAACTCTCCGGCGACAGCGAGTCCTCGCTCAATCCCAATCAGACCGGCGTGGCCAACAGCAACGCGCTGAACCGCGCCCAGGCGCTTGCGGCCGTGACCGAAGCCCGGCTCGCCGCCCTGCGCGAGGATGGCGCCGCGACGGAGGCCGCCGCGATCGGCCCCGGCGGCTTCAGCCTGTTCGCCAGCGGCCAGATTGAGGGCTCCAACCAGGACCGGGGCCCGTACGACAACGAGCGGGGCTTCGAGGGCGATGCGCGGCGCATCACGGTCGGCCTTGACCGGCGGTTCGGCTCGGGCGCGCTGGGCGCCTCACTCACCCATTCCGACTATGGCTCCGACTTCGAGGCCAACCGGCCGGGCAACGCCTTCACGCCCGGGGCAGACGCCGGCGGCATCGATAGCAAGGACGTCAACGTGACCGTCTTCGCCACCTTCGCCCCGGCCCCCAACGCCTGGGTCGATGCGTCGCTGGGCCTGGCGTGGGCGAACTATGATTTCCGCCGCAACGCCGTATTCCAGGAGAGCAACCGGATCATCCCGCAAACCAACGTGCGGGCGAGCGGATCGTCCGACGGCCGCGAGGTCCATGCCTCGGTGGGCGCGGGCTATGACGCCCAGCTTGGCACCCTTTCCCTGGGATCATATCTGCGCGCCCGCTACGTCCGCTCCAAGATCGACGCCTATTCCGAGACCGATCCCGGCGCGGGCTTGGCGCTCAACATCTCGGCCGCGCGCGCCAGTTCGCTGGCCGGCGTCTTGGGTTTGCGGGCCGACTACGCGGTGAGCGCATCCTGGGGCGTGTTGGTCCCGCAGGCCCGAGTGGAGCTGGAGCGCGAATTCAAGGACGACCCACGCGTCACCACCACCTCCCTGCTGCTGGACCCGGCCCGCAATCCGTTCCGCGTCACCAACGACGCGCCGGATCGCAACTACGTCAACGCTGGGGTGGGGCTGCTGCTGGTGCTGCCTAACGGCCTGATGCCCTACGTCGATTACGAGCGGATGATGGGCTACCGCGACTTCTCGCGGCATCGCATCACCGCAGGCCTGCGCGTGGAGTTCTGAAGGCGGCGGCGGGCTCCTACATGTTAGAATGCCGCCAATGCCCCTGTCCGATTCAGATCCCCACATGCCCCCCGTCCGTGTCAGCGACCTCGCCCGCGTGCGCCCGGCCGCGCCGTACCTCGAGGGCCTGAATCCCGAGCAGCTCGCGGCGGTGGAGGCCACCGAGGGCCCGGTCCTGGTCCTGGCCGGCGCGGGCACCGGCAAGACCCGGGTGCTCACCACCCGCCTGGCCCACATCCTGGCGACGGGCAAGGCGCGACCCTGGGAGCTGCTGGCCGTCACCTTCACCAATAAGGCGGCCCGCGAGATGCGCGAGCGGATCACCGCGATCATCGGCCCGCAGGCCGAGGGGCTGCGCTGGCTGGGCACCTTCCACGCCATCGCCGCCCAGATCCTGCGTCGCCACGCCGAGCTGGTGGGGTTGAAGTCCAGCTACACCATCCTCGACACCGACGATCAGGAGCGCCTGATAAAGCAGCTGCTGGAAGCCGCCAACATCGACGCCAAGCGCTGGACGCCCAAGCACCTGGGCGGCCTCATCGACCACTGGAAGAACCGCGGCTGGCGCCCCGACCAGGTCCCGCCTGCCGAGAGCGAGGTGTTCGCCAATGGCAAGGGCCAGGCGCTGTACCGCGCCTACCAGGAACGGCTGAAGGTCCTCAACGCCTGCGACTTCGGCGACCTGCTGCTGCACAACCTGACCATCTTCACCCAGAACCCGGATGTCCTGGCCGACTACCACAACCGCTTCCGCTACCTGCTGGTGGACGAGTACCAGGACACCAACGTCGCCCAGTACCTG
>CANJKG010000184.1 GCA_947474775.1 Caulobacteraceae bacterium
AGCGCGCGCTCGCCCACCCAACCCTTGGCGTCAGAGGCCGCCATGAACTAACATTGAAGATGGATCACCCCTCGGGGGCAGGCCACAGGCGTAAGCGTGCCGGCCAACACGCCGCACATCCGTTCCTTCTTTCTGGCCGTGCTGACGATCCTCCTGGCCGAGCCGGGAGCCGGTGTCCGAGCGTCCTTCGGCCGGCGGGCGGCCGCGCTCGGCTGTGCGCTCGCTGCGGGGTTCAGCTTGGCCGTCGGCCTGGTTCTGTGGCCCGTGCTCGCTTTCATGGCTTGGCGGGGAGGCCGGGCCGATCGACCCTGGTTTGCGGTGGTCGTAGGTGTGGGGGCGGTGTTCACGGCCGCCTATGCCTACGGTCAGAGCGTGACCGGGAGCGGCGACGGCTTCTCGCTGCGGTCACTCTTTATGACCGTCGAGTATTTCATCGCCTATCTCGGCCTGCCGTGGGTCCGGGCGTCGGATGTCGGCGGCCGTCTGGCGGGCCTGCTGCTCTTCTCCCTGGCGCTGACGGCTGTCCTTCGCTCGCCCAGGCCGGCGTCCCGCCGCACCGATCAGGTGGCGGCCGGCCTCATCCTGTTCACCCTGGGCACCGCCGCTCTCGCCGCCATGGGGCGGCACGACGTCAACCCGATCGTGGACGTTCCGGTACGCTACAACATACTGACGGCGCCGCTTAAGGTGGGTCTGTTGCTCTTCTTCCTGCCCTGGCTCGACGCGCAGTGGCGCGCCAGGCGTCAGGTGCTGCAGATGGTGTGGGTGGCCGGGTTCTGCGCCCTGATTGTGCAGCAGGTGCTGATCGGCTCAGTGGCCGCCAAGGCTGCGGAACGCACCCGGACGACCTTCGCCCAGTTCGAGCAGGGCCTCCGCACCCCGATCATGACGCAGATCATCCATCCCGACCTCCCCCATGCGGAACGGATCTGGAAGGAGATGAAGCGCCGCGGCGTCTATCAGGACTGACTTGGAGACCCCAGCGGCTGGCATGAACACGCCCGCCTACTCCGCCCCCGCCTTACCCTTCCGCCGGAACGGCCGGCGCTTGAGCTCCTTCTTCTCGCCCTTTGCCTTGGCGGCGATCTCCTTCAGCTTGACGGTCTGAAGAGCCGATAGCGCCTCGCCCGGCGCGCCCTTCTCCGGGTCGCCGAAGGCGCGGCCGAAGGTCTTCACCCGTTCGGCCACCGAGCCCAGGAACTCGCCCTCCCAGTCGGAGAGCTCGACGCCCGCGCGGTCGGCCATGCGCTGGGCGCGCTTCAGCGCGTTCAGCGCGGCCCGTTTGGCCTGCGCCTTCCGGTCTGGCGGCTTTCGGTTCAAATCTCTCCGATGGCCGCCAGATAGAGGTCGAGGATCGCCTCCTCCTCCTGGCGCTTGGCGCGGTCCTGCTTGCGGATGCGGATCACCTTGCGCAGAATCTTGACGTCGAAGCCGTTGCCCTTGGCCTCGGCGAACACTTCCTTGATCTGCTCGGCGATCTCGGCCTTCTCGATCTCGAGCCGCTCCACGCGCTCGATGATGCTCTTCAGCTGCCCCTGGGCCGCCTGGTTGAGGATATCGGTGTGGGGGCTGGCGTCGTCGGCCATGGGGTAGCCTCAAGCTGGAGTCGAAAAGCGGAAGCGGCGGACCCTAAACGCGCGCCAACGACCTGTCATCTGTGGCCTGAACCTTCGAGCTTCGCCATACGTTGAGACGGATCGACGCGGAGGAATTTCATGGCGGACCCGAAGAAGGCCCCGGTCACCCAGGCGGACGCCGAGGCGGCCGTTCGAACCCTCATCGAATGGGCCGGCGACGACCCCGAGCGCGAGGGCCTGCTGGAGACGCCTAAGCGGGTGGCCAAGGCCTACAAGGAGCTGTTCGGCGGCTACAACGTCGAGCCGCGCGAGTACCTGGAGCGGACCTTCGAGGAGGTCGGCGGCTATGACGAGCTGGTGGTGCTGAAGGACATCCGGGTGGTGAGCTTCTGCGAGCACCACATGCTGCCGTTCCTGGGCAAGGCCCACGTGGGCTATCTGCCGTCGAACCGGGTGGTGGGCATCTCCAAGCTGGCCCGGGTGGTCAACGGCTTCGCCCGCCGGCTGCAGATCCAGGAGAAGCTCACCGCCGAGATCGCGGGCGCCATCCAGGACATCCTCAAGCCCAAGGGCGTCGGCGTGGTGCTGGTCTCCGAGCACAGCTGCATGACCATGCGCGGGGTCAATGCGCCGGGCACACGCCTGACGACGTCGAGCCTCCTGGGCGTGGTGCGCGACGATCCGCGCACCCGCCAGGAGTTCTTCGACCTGGTTCGGAACAGCGCCGACTAGATCCTTGTCGCCTCAGATCACTCTGGGGCGTGAATCAGGCCCTGCACTTTGAATTAGGAGCAGGATTCACGGCTCAGATGTGGCCATCCGAGCCGATCCTGCTCTAGGCGGTCGCGGCGACCTGCCGGCGACGGCTGCTGCGCAGCATCGCCCCGGCGCCGAAGAAGCCGATCAGCATCATGGCCCAGGTGGAGGGCTCGGGAATGCCGCCCTGCGGGACCAGGCCGCGGACGCCGGCCAGGCCGTCGAATTCGAAGGAGTTGCCCGAGGACGCGAAGGTGATCTGGGTCACCTGGTCGGAGCCGAAGTCGTAATAGACCCGGCGGCCCCAGGTCTGGTTGCCGTTCGCGCCATTGGCGGCGGCCCAGATGGCGGAGCCGGAGAGCGAGCCGATCTGGCTGGCGCCGCTGTAGAAGCTGATGGTGTTGTAGGTGTCCGGCGAGCCCAGATAGAAGCTGAAGGCCGAGAGCCAGCCGCTGAGGACCGTCAGCGAGGCGCTGTGCGGGCCGCCGTTGGAGGTCACGGTGTAGTAGTTGGTGTCCTCATAGACGCCGGAGCCGGTGGGCGGCGGGGCGCTCTGGCCGGGGGCGAGGCCCAGGGACCCGTCGCGCACATAGGTCTGGCCGGGCACGTCCGCCGTGAAAGCGAAGCCCGCGGCGATCGGATCGTCGAAGTTGGCGATCGTCGTGTGGCCGTTCAGATAGGCCGGCCCCTGGATGTTGCCGACCTCGACGTTGACCACGGAAACGGCGGCGTTGGCCGAGCCGGCGGCGATGGCGGCCAGGGCGGCGGCGGCGAGGAGGGTGTTGCGGGTACGCATCTCGATGATCTCTCTTTGCGACGACCTGATCCTTGTGACCGGTCGGGATTGGCACAAACGCAGCTACTTCCAGCCGCTCCCTGCAGGTCGCGTGCCAGTTCAGTTACGGTAAGGATTGAGCTTTGGATGCAGTCGGCCGGCGCTCGCCACGGGAGAACGCGCATGACAGGACGCACGCCGGGCGGCGTGCGCTTTCAGGATGGATTGTTCTGGGGGCGCCGCGACTTAGCGGCGCGACGGGCTCAGCCCTGGCGGGCCTTGAAGCGCGGGTTGGTCTTGTTGATGACGTAGACCCGGCCCTTGCGGCGCACGAGCTTGCAGTCGCGGTGGCGCGTCTTCAGCGACTTTAGCGAGCTTCTGACCTTCATGACCTGTCTCGTCGCGGGCCTGGACCCGGTTTCAATTGAGCGGGCGCATATACGGGCCGGTTTGGGACGAGTCAATCTCAAGGAGCCCTCGCGGGCTTGTGATTGAGGCGTCCGCGCGACGCCCCTTAGGCTGTCCGGATGCGATCGCGTCACCTGTTCCTCGTCTGCCTGCTTTCCGCCTGCGCCAGCCAAGCCGCGCCCCTGCCCGGCGCTCAGGCCCCCGCCAGTTCGCCCGGCGCGCTGGCGATCCGGCCGCCGACGGCGTCGGGCGACATCATCTTCGACGCCTGGGCCGCCGATTTCCGGGGCCGCGCCCTGGCCGCCGGCGTCGCCCCGGCCCTTCTGGACCGCGAGATGGCGGGGCTGACGCCCGATCCGCGGGTGGCCGCCCTCGACGGTCGCCAGCCGGAATTCTCCAAGCCGGTGGGCGACTATATACGCGGCGTGGTCACCGCCGACCGCGTGGCGATCGCGGCCCGGAAGCGCGGCGAGGTCGCCCAGCTCGGCGCCATCGAGCGGCGCTACAACGTCCCCGCCGACATACTGCTGGCGATCTGGGCCATGGAGAGCGGCTTTGGCGCCATCCAGGGGGACTTCGACGTGGCCCGGTCCATGGCCACCCTGGCCGCCCAGGGCCGACGGCGCGGGTTCGCCGAGGAGCAGCTGATCGCGGCGTTCAGGATCATCGGCTCGGGCGAGTTCAGCCGCGCGGACCTCAAGGGCTCCTGGGCCGGCGCCATGGGCCAGACACAGTTCATCCCCGCCACCTTCCTGGCCATGGCCACCGACGGCGACGGCGACGGGCGGCGCAACATCTGGCGCTCCAGCCCCGACGCCCTGGCCTCGGCCGCCAACCTGCTGTCCCAGGGCGGCTGGGCGCCCGGCCAGACCTGGGCGCGGGAGGTCACCGTGCCGGCGGGCTTCGACTTCAGCCTCACCGAGGGGCCGCGCGAGCCCCCGGCCTGGTGGGCCGGCAAGGGCGTGCGCCGCGCCGACGGCCAGGCCTGGAGCGAGGCCGACGCCAGGGCCCCGGCCCAGCTGGCCGCGCCGGCCGGGGCGAACGGGCCGGTGTTCCTGCTGTTCCCCAACCACTTCGCCATCCGCAAGTACAACAATTCGCTGGCCTATGCGCTGGGCGTGGGCCTGCTGGCCGACCGCTTCGCCGGGGCTCCTGCCTTGGCGCGCGCCTGGCCGGCGGAGACGCCGCTTTCGCTGGTGGACCGCATGACCGCCCAGCGGGCGCTGGCCGTCCTGGGCTTCGATCCGGGCCAGCCCGACGGCGTGGTCGGGGCGGGCACCCGCATGGCGCTCAGGGGCTGGCAGAAGGCGCGCAACCTGCCGGCCGACGGCTATCTTTCGCCCGACATGGTGCGCCGGCTGAAGGCCGAGGCCGGCGCCTCCTGATTTCTCGCCTGAAGGCCGCCGCGCTCATCGGGCATTAAACATTAACCTCGATAGTCGGGCCCCTAGATTCCGGGGTTTCCGCGTCCATGTTCCAGATCATCGGTCTCGTCCTGCTGTTCGGCCTCGTGTTCGGCAGCTACATCATCTCGGGCGGCAAGATGGACGTGATCCTGCACGCCCTGCCTCACGAGATGATGGCCATCGGCGGCGCCGGCGTGGCGGCGTTCATGATCTCGAACTCCGTGGCGGTGATCAAATCCACCCTCGCCGGCTTCGGTAAGGCCTTCGCCGGTCCGAAGTGGAAGCCCGCGGACTACCGCGACCTGCTGAGCCTGCTGTTCCTGCTCACCAAGACCATGAAGTCCAAGGGCGTCATCGCCCTGGAGAGCCACATCGAGAAGCCGGGCGAGAGCAGCATCTTCTCGCGCTTCCCCAAGCTGATGAAGGACCACTTCGCCATCGACTTCATCTGCGACACCCTGCGGATGATGACCATGAACCTCGAGGATCCGCACCAGGTCGAGGACGCCATGGAAAAGCAGCTGGAGAAGCACCACCACGAGCATCTGGCCGCGCCGCACGCCATCCAGAACCTGGCCGACGCCCTGCCGGCGCTGGGCATCGTCGCCGCCGTGCTGGGGGTCATCAAGACCATGGGCTCGATCACCGAGCCCCCGGAGGTCCTGGGCACCATGATCGGCGGGGCCCTCGTCGGCACCTTCCTGGGGGTGTTCCTGGCCTATGGCATCGTCGGCCCGATCGCCTCGCGGCTGAACGCCGTGGTCGAGGAGGAGGGCTCGTTCTACAAGATCATCCAGTCGGTGCTGGTGGCCCACCTGCACGGCAACGCCGCCCAGATCTCTGTGGAGATCGGCCGCGGCAATGTTCCGTCCGGGGCGCAGCCCTCCTTCGCCGAGCTGGAAGAGGCTCTCTCCAACATGCCCAGCGAGGCCTAGAGCAGGAGCGGTTCAGATGGAAATCATCTGAGCCGTGAATCCTGCTCGAAATCAAAAGTGTAGAGCCTGAGCCGACCCAAGGTGGTTTCAAATTGTGATCACGAGACCGTGATTAAAGCCTTGCCCTGGTCGCGCCGCCCGGCATATTCCTTGGCTGCGCATGGGGGCCCTTCCGATTCGCGAATCGGCGGTGAGTCCGGCAGGCGTATTTGACACTCCGATTAGAGGACTACCGATATGACCTCCGAACTGCTCCGCAAGATGCTGGTCGCCGGCGCCGCCGTCGCCGCCCTCTCGGTCGCCGCTTGCAACAAGCCGGCCGAACCTGCCGCTGAGGCCGCGACGGAAGCCGCCGCCACCGCGACCGACGCCGCCGCGACCGCGACGGACGCCGCCGCCACCGCGACCGACGCCGCCGCCATGGCCGCCGCTCCGGCTCCGGACGCCGCCGCTGCTCCGGCCGCCGACGCCGCCGCCGCTCCGGCCGCTCCGGCCGCGCCCGAGAAGCACTAAGCATCTCGACGCAGATTGCGTTACGGGAGGGCCGCCCATTGGGCGGCCCTTTTCGTTTGCGACGCGCATGACCGACGAGACGGATTCCACTGGCTCGCTCACCTGGACCGTCGACGGCCAGCCGCGGTCGCGCCTCTACGGCGACGTCTACTTCTCCGCCGAGGACGGCCTGGCCGAGAGCCGGGCCGTGTTCCTGCGGGGCTGTGGCCTGCCCGATCGCTGGCGGGACCGTGACCGCTTCGTGGTCGGCGAACTGGGCTTCGGCAGCGGGCTCAATATCGCGGGCCTGCTCGATCTCTGGCGCCGTGAGCGCCCCGCCGACGGCTGGCTGCAGGTTTTCTCGGTGGAGGCCCATCCCATGGCCGCCGCGGACGCCGCCCGCGCGCTCTCCCGCTGGCCCGAGCTTTCCCCCATC
>CANJKG010000185.1 GCA_947474775.1 Caulobacteraceae bacterium
AAGTGAAGCTGCCCGGCGACCCGCGCACCCGCCGCGACCAGCTTAACCTGCCCAGGTGAGGCCCTTGCGGTCGATCCCGCTATCGCTGCGCCACCTTGCCTCGTAGCTTCAGGTCCTGGATCCTGATCTTAGGTCGGGATTCACGGCCCGATGGGTGGATCGCGCCTGCCCGGGGCGCGGCGCCGGCAGGCCAAAGGAGGGCGTGGCCTTGATGGCGGCGGTGGGAATTGATCTGACTCCACTACCCGAGCAGATCGCCAACGCGGTCCCGGCCCTGCTCTGTTACGTCGACCCCGAGCGCCGGTACCGCTTCGTCAACAAGGCCTACGAGGACTGGTTCGCCATCAGCCTCTCCGACATCGCCGGCCGCACGGTGAAGGAGGTCCTGGGCCCGAGGGCCTACAAGGATGTCGGCCCGCACGTGGAAGGCGCGCTCGCCGGCCAGGCGCGCCACTTCGAGGCCATGATCCCCTACCGCAAGGGCGCCCCGCGCCGCGTGGAGGCCAGCTACGTCCCGGACTTCGACGCCGACGGCAAGGTCCGCGGCTACTACGGCCTGATCCTCGACCGCTCCGACTTCGAGGGCCAGCGCCGCATCGAGGAGCTGATCGACGTCTTCGAGGACGGCTTCATCGCCCTCGACTGGGAGTCGCGCGTCACCTACTGCAACCGCTCCGCGGCCACCTACATCCGCATGGAGCGCAAGGATCTCCTGGGCCGCACCTACTGGGACGTGTTCCCGAAGGCCGCCGGTGGCCAGCTGCGGCCCTTCGTCGAGGACGTGATGGCGACGCGCAAGGCCGCCGAGATGGAGATGGGCTCCACCGCCCGCGCCGGCGTCTTCCTGGCGGTGCGCGCCTTTCCCATCGACACCGGCATCGGCATCAGCTTCCGCGACATCACCCGCGCCAAGGCCTCCGAACAGGCTCTGCGTGAGAGCGAGGCCCGCTTCCGCGGCATGGCCGATTCCGCGCCCGCGCCGGTCTGGGTCACTGGCGCGGCCGGACCCATCGAGTTCGTCAACCAGCCCTTCGCCTCTCTGGTCGGCCGCCCGGCGTCGGAGCTCACCGGCGACTTCTGGCTCGAGCTGATCCATCCCGACGACCTGGTCCACGTGGCGACCGAGCGGGCGGCGGCCCGGCAGGATCTCTCGGCCTACACCTTCGAGGCCCGTTTCAGGACCGCCGGCGGCGCCTGGCGCTGGATGCGCGCCTCCTCCCGGCCCCGCTTCAGCGAGGCCGGCGTCTTCCAGGGCTATGTGGGCATGGCCGTCGACGTCACCGACGCCAAGGCCGCCGACGAGCGGCAGACGCTGCTCATCAATGAGCTGAACCACCGGGTGAAGAACACGCTGGCCACCGTCCAGTCCATCGCCCACCAGACCCTGCGCGAAGGCATGGTCACACGCGAGGCCCGCGACCGATTCACCGAGCGGCTGCTGGCCCTGTCGGCCGCCCACAATGTGCTCACCCGCGAGAACTGGGAAGGCGCGGAGGTCGGCCGCCTCGTCGCCGACGCCGCCCGGCCTTACGAGGAGGCGGGCCGACGCCGGATCGCGCTGGACGGACCTGCGACCCGGGTGGCGCCCAACGTGGCCCTGGCGCTGTCCATGGCCTTGCACGAGCTGGCCACCAACGCCGTCAAATACGGCGCCCTGTCGATCCCCGAGGGCGATGTCTCGGTGACCTGGAACCCGGCCGAGAGCGGCGGGGCCGCAGAGCTGGAATGGCGCGAGTCCGGCGGGCCACGGGTCGAGCCCCCAGAGCGCTCCGGCTTCGGCTCGCGCCTGCTTCGCCAGGGCCTGGCCACCGAGCTCGGCGCACCGGCCATCCTTGACTACGCGCCGGCCGGCGTGGTGTGCCGCCTGCGCGTGCCGGTGATTTCGGGGGAATAGCGCCTACTTGGGCGCAGGCGCGGGCGACAGCCGCTCACTGGCTCCGCGCATCGGCCTCCCAGGCCAGGAACTCCGGCGTCTGCAGCAGCCGCGCGGCATATTCCCCCGCCGGCCCGCCGTCGCCGTAGTCGCTTAGCCGCACGCCATAGGTTCGGAACCGCGTCGCCACCGGCGTGTAGAAGGCGTCGGCGATCGACCAGTCGCCGGCCAGGAACGGCCCGCCATGCCGCGCCAGCAGGTCGCTCCAAAGCCGCGCTATGCGCCGGATGTTCTTCAGGGTGGCCTCCGACAGCTCCGCCGCCCGCGGCTCCGCCGTCAGGTCCATGGGGCACTCGCCCCGCAGGGAGGCGAATCCGGAGTGCATCTCCGCCGCCGCCGCCCGCGCCAGGGCGCGGCGCGCGGCGTCCGCCGGCCAGAGACCCCCGTCGGGGAATTTGTCCGCCAGGTATTCGCAGATCGCCAGGGAATCCCAGACCACCACGTCGCCGTCCTTCAGCGCCGGCACGAGCCCGCTGGGCGAATGCGGCCGGATTTGCGCCTCGGTGAGCCCGTTCTCCTGCCGCAGCGTGATCAGGGTCTCCTGGAAAGGGACGCCCAGCCGCTTCAGCACCAGCCACGGCCGCATCGACCACGTCGACCAGGCCTTGGTCCCGATCACCAGCTCCATCGTCCGACCTCCGGCTTCGCGCGCCACATAGCCGCGTCTGAAGCGGAACGCGATACCTGCCGCCTTGATGCCTGGGTCAGGACGCCTGCGCGGCCTCAGCCTCTCCGCCCTCGCGGGCCTGAAGCGGGTCTGCGGCGCCCCGGCCGCCTCCGGCAGCCGGCCGGACAGTTCGCGCAGCGGCAGGTCGACGCCGCGCGGCTGGTATCGCCGTTGACCGCGCAGGCTCTACACTCTTGAATTAAGAGCAGGATTCACTGTTCCGATGAATTCATCTGGACCGATCCTGCTTTCGCTGATGTAGGCTCTGGCAATGAAACAACCTGGCCAGCCGTTCACCATCGCCGTCCCGCAGGATGTCCTCGACGACCTCCGCCGCCGGATCGCCGCCACCCGCTGGCCGCGGGCGCCTAGGGGCCCCGACTGGGAGCTGGGCGCCAGCCTGCCCTATATGCGCCGGGTCGCCGACCACTGGCTGAACGCCTACGACTGGCGCGCCGTCGAGGCCCGGCTCAACCGCATACCCCAGCGCAAGGTCACGGTGGGCGGCATCGGAATCCATGTGTTCGTCGAGCAGGGATCCGGTCCGGCGCCCACGCCCATTATCCTCACCCACGGCTGGCCGGGCTCGCCCATCGAGCTGATGGCCCTGGTGGAGCCCCTGGCCCACCCCGAGCGGTTCGGCGGCGACGTGGCCGAGGCCTTCACCGTGGTGGTCCCCAGCTTGCCGGGCTGCGGCTTCTCCGATCCGCCGGACGAGCCCATCACGCCGCAGGCCATCGCCGGCATGTGGGGCGAGCTGATGGGCCGCGAGTTCGGGTTCGAGCGCTACATGGCCCATGGCGGCGACTGGGGCGGCGTCATCACCTCCTGGATGGGCGTCTATCGTCCACCGGGGCTGTTCGGCATCCACCTGAACTCCGCCACCATGCCGCCGCACCCCTCGGACCAGGCCGACCTCACGCCGCCGGAGCAGGCGTTCGCCGACGGACGGCGCAACCGCACAGTGGGCGAGACCGCCTACCAGGCCATCCAGGGCGGCAAGCCGCTCAGCCTGGCCTACGCCCAGGCTGACAGCCCCGTGGGCCTCGCCGCCTGGATCCTTGAGAAGTTCCACGGCTGGACCATCAAGGGCCAGGAGGCCGACCCGCCGTTCCCCCTGGACGAGCTGATCAGCAACGTCATGTTCTACTGGCTGGGCGACGCCCAGGCGATGAGCTGGCTGTACAGGTTCCTGGTGGACGGTTCCTCCTTCCGGCTGGCGCAGGGCCAGAAGGTCGCCGTGCCGGCGGGCTTCTGCGTGTTCCCCAACGAGATGTCCGCGCCCCCGCCCGAGGCCTGGCTGCGCCGCAGCTACGACCAGGTCGTGCGCTACACCGCCGCCCCGGCCGGCGGCCACTTCCCGGGCCTGGAGCACCCGGGCCTCCTGGTCGACGAGATCCGCGCCTTCCGCCGCCAGCTGGCTTAGCCGATCCCTGCAATCTCCAGCAGCAGGTCCGCCACCTCCATGGGATGGGTGACGAACGGCTCGTGCGGGGCGTCCAGGCTGTACAGCCGCGTGGCCCCCACCCGCTCGGCGAACCGGCCCTGCCAGGCGGCCGGCAGGATCGGGTCGCGCTGGGTGACGATGTAGCTCACCGGCTTGAGGCCCAGGAACCCGGTGCGGTCCAGCCGGGTTAACCCGACCTTGGGCGGCCAGTTGTCCTGCACCGTCTCGGCCATCACCCAGGCGGTGTCCTCCGGGGTCATGTCGGGCGTGTACATGATCCGCTGCATCTCCACCTGCGGGGTGGTCTCCTTGTCGGCCGGCCAGCCCACGGAGTCCGGATCGCACCAGTGCAGGGCCACGCCCATCTCCTCCCTCATGTTGCGCCCCTCGCGCGGCACGTTGCAGGTGAGGAACACCAGCTCGCGGAACAGCGCCGGGTCGGCCAGCGCCATCCCTGGCAGCACCGCCCCGGCGAAGGAATGGCCCACCAGGATGGCGTCCCCCGCGCCCGCCTCGCGGATGTCCTGGTTCAGCTCGGCGACCACCTGGTCATAGGTGAGCTCGGCGGTGTCGCGGCCCCGCTTGGCGCCGCATCCCGGCGCATCAAGCGCCACCAGCCGGCCCACGCCCGGCCGACCCGCCATCTGCGCGATGACCTTCGACCAGCACCAGCCGCCGTGCCGCGCCCCGTGCAGGAACACGAAATCCCGATCCGCCACCTTCGCCCCTCCCGGTTGTCCTTGGGAGGGATACTAGCCGAAAAAACGTTCCTCGGGCGCGATCCCCGTGGGCGGCTCGGTGGAGCCGAAGCCCGCCAGCTCCATCTCCTCCACGAGATGCTCGAAGGCCTCGGCCTTGGTGATGGGCGCGTCGTCCCGGGAGACGGTGGTGATGATCCGCTGCATGCGCTCCAGCGCGATCTCCAGGTGCTCGGCCGCCATCATCAGTCGGATCCTCCGCGATGCCCCGGATAACAACATGGCGCCCGGTTAGGTTTCCGGCAGTCCGGCGATCGTTGTTATCCATGGTGAACGCGGCCCGCCTTTGCCCCGCCGCCCGCGCGCGCTAAGTTCTGCCCATGCCCAAGAGCTCTCCGCGCCGCGCCGTCCTCGCCCTGCTGGCGGTCCTGGCCGCCCCGTCCGCCTTCGCCCAGCCCGCCACGGCGCCCGCCGCGCCGCCTGCGCCCGCGCCCAACCCGCGCGTCGCCCTGACCACGCCCGAGGGCGTCATCGTCATAGAGCTGGCCCTCGACAAGGCCCCGGTCACCGCCGCCAACTTCCTGCGCTACGTCGACCAGAAGCGCTTCGACGGGGTCACCTTCTACCGGGCCAACACCGCCCCCGGTCACCCGGCATACGGCATGCTGCAGGGCGGCGTCGACGCCGATCCCAAACGGGTGTTGAAGCCCATCGGCCACGAGCCCACCACCCAGACCGGCCTCAGCCACAAGGATGGCGCGATCTCCATGGGCCGCTTCGCGCCCGGCACCGCCGCCGGCGACTTCTTCATCTGCTCGGGCGACCTGTCGGAGTCCCTGGACGCCAATCCCAAGGCCAGCCCGCCCTCCCTGGGCTACGCCGTCTTCGGCCGGGTGGTGGAGGGCATGGAGGTGGTCCGCAAGATCCTGGCCACGCCGGTCGACCCTACCGCTGGAGAGGGGGTCATGAAGGGCACCATGCTGGCCAGACGCGTTCCCATCGTCACCGCCCGCCGGGTCGGCTGAGCCCGATGCGCCTCGTCCCGGCCGCCCTCGCCGCCCTTGCCCTGGCCGCGCCCGCCGACGCCGCCACCTTCTACGTGGTCAGCCGCACGCCCCAGGCCTGGACCCTGGTGGACCCGGCCACCGTGGAGATGACGCCCGGGGGCGTCCGGCGAATCGCCAGCGTCACCGTCCAGAAGTCGATCACGCCGAAGGGGCCGCCCCAGCCCGGCTACCTGCGAAGCGTCAGCGAATACGACTGCGCCCAGCGTCGCACCCGCTGGCTGCGCTTCACCCTCTATTCCAGCGCCGGGCGCACGGTGATGAGCCAGCAGAACGCCCAGCCCGCCTGGACCCAGCCCTCGCGCGGGACCGAGGGCGGCGCCATCCTGGCCCTGCTGTGCGGCGATCCGGGCGGCCATGACCAGCCGGTGATCTCCGCCCCCTCGGTAGGCGACCTGATCGTCAGCCTGTTCGCGAGCTGGAATTAGAGAACCCTCCCCCGCCTGCGCGGGAGAGGGTTTCTGTCGTTTCAGCCCTGATGGAGCGCGATCAGGCGCTCAGCGCCATCCGTCGCCGGCTGCGCAGGCTCGAGCCCAGGCTGAAGAAGCCCAGCAGCATCATCGCCCAGGTGGCCGGCTCAGGAATGCCGCCGCCGCCGCCGATTCCGACCACGTCCTCGAACTGCAGCGTGTCCAGGGTGGTTGGGTCTTGGTCCAGCGAGAGCAGGTTGACCCGTGAGATATTGCCAACGCCCGAGAACGTCAGAGTACCTGACGAGTTGCTGGTCGTGCCCAGCAGGATGTTGTTGACGTCGTAGGCCCTGGCCTGGATCAGGCCGTCGAAATTGTAGATCGAGAAGAAGGTGGTGTAACCCGAGTTGGCGTTGTTCGTCGGATCGACGAACACGATGTCCAGGTTCGGAGTGGTGTCGCCGCAGTAGTTGAAGTCGGCGCCATAGCCGAACA
>CANJKG010000186.1 GCA_947474775.1 Caulobacteraceae bacterium
CGGCCTGGCGGGCCTGCGCACGACGCGCCAGCAACAGTATCGTTGAGCCGTTAGCACCACACCTGAGGGTTCGCGACACCGCGGCCACGCTGACCACCCTCAGCGTGGCCGTTCGCGTTTCTGGGACCTGGCCTAGGGCAGGTCGCGCAGCTTGCGCACCGAGACGGTGATCCGCTCCCGCTCGCCGCTCGCCCGCTCCACCAGCAGCCGCGCCACCTGCGCGTCGTCGTGGAAGACGTAGCCCTTGATGGCGTCGAGGATGGCCTTCGCCAGGTTGTCCAGGTCGAGCCATGGCGGATCGCCCACATACTCCATGCGGATCTCGACCGAAAACTCTCCCCAGGCGGGCCGTGATCCTCGCCAGGCTTTGCGAAAGAACTCGTAGATCAGCGGCTTGTAATAGCGGGCCTGGGTGGTCAGGCCGTCGACCACCACCTCCACCACCCCATCCAGTTCGCGGGCGCGCACCTTGCCGTGCTGGATCCAACCTTCGCTCATCGAGGGCTCAATAGGGCGCGAACGCCTTGCAGTCTCCCGTCGTCTCGCTAAACCGGCGCCGAAAGCGACCGGAGAACCGCGATGACATCGACCCGCACCGAAACCGACACCTTCGGGCCCATCGAGGTCGCGACCGACGTCTACTGGGGCGCGCAGTCCCAGCGTTCCATCGGCAATTTCAAGATCGGCTGGGAGAAACAGCCCAAGCCGGTGATCCGGGCCCTGGGGATCGTCAAGCGGGCGGCCGCCGAAGCCAACATGGAGCTTGGGAAGCTCGACCCGGCCATCGGCAAGGTGATCGTCGCGGCTGCTCAGGAAGTGATCGACGGCAAGCTCGACGACCATTTCCCGCTGGTGGTCTGGCAGACGGGATCCGGCACCCAGTCGAACATGAACGCCAACGAGGTGATCTCCAACCGCGCCATCGAGATGCTGGGCGGCGAGATGGGCTCGAAAAGGCCGGTCCACCCCAACGACCACGTGAACATGAGCCAGTCGTCCAACGACACCTATCCGACGGCCATGCACATCGCCTGCGCCGAACAGGTGGCCAAGGAGCTGATGCCGGCGCTGGAGCACCTGCACGGGGCGCTGAGGGTCAAGGTCAAAGCCTTCGACCACATCATCAAGATCGGCCGCACCCATACCCAGGACGCCACCCCGCTCACGCTCGGCCAGGAATTCTCCGGCTACAACCAGCAGGTCGCCAACGGCGTGCGGCGGATCAAGGATACCCTCTACGGGCTCTACGAACTGGCGCAGGGCGGGACGGCGGTGGGCACCGGCCTGAACGCCCCGGTCGGGTTCGCCGAACTGGTGGCCAAGAAGATCGCCGACATCACCCAACTGCCGTTCGTCACCGCGCCCAACAAGTTCGAGGCCCTGGCCGCCCACGACGCCATGGTCTTCAGCCACGGGGCGATCAACACCATGGCCGGCTCGCTGTTCAAGATCGCCAACGACATCCGCTTCCTGGGCTCGGGGCCCCGCTCCGGACTGGGGGAGCTGTCACTGCCGGAAAACGAGCCCGGCTCGTCGATCATGCCGGGCAAGGTGAACCCCACCCAGTGCGAGGCCATGACCATGGTCTGCAGCCAGGTGTTCGGCAATCACGCCACCATGACCTTCGCCGGCGCCTCGGGCCACTTCGAGCTCAACGTCTTCAACCCGGTGATGGCCTACAACTTCCTGCAATCGTGCCGCCTGATGGCCGACGCGGCGATCTCCTTCACCGATAATTGCGTGGTGGGCATCGAGGCCCGCGAGGACAACATCAAGGCGGCGCTGGAACGCTCGCTGATGCTGGTCACGGCGCTGAACGGCAAACTTGGCTACGACGCCTGCGCCAAGATCGCCAAGACCGCGCACAAGAACGGCACCACCCTGCGGGAGGAAGCCGTCGGCGGCGGCTACCTGACCAACGAGGAGTTCGACGTATACGTCCGGCCGGAGAAGATGATCAGCCCCGGCTGAGCCCGGCCCGGCCTACCCAGCTTAGCTGCTCCGGTGGCCGGAATGAGACGTCATTCGGCGGCGTAGACCACCGGGTGCATGTGGGCCCACAGGTGCGCGCGGTAGGTCTCGAAGCATTGCTCCCCGCAGATCAGACGCATCAGGGCGCCTTCGGCAATGTAGTGCGCGCGTTCCGGCCGCTCCTCCACCAGGGGCCCCATGGCCTCGGCGTTCCAGGCCTTGGAATGCTCCACGTCCAGGTGAGCGTGCAGGATGAAGTATTTCCGCTGGTCCGGGCCGACGCCCAGCCGCTTCAGGCCATCCGCCACCGCCGCCACCCGCGTCGGCGCCGTCAGCTCCACGACGCCTAGCGCACCCACCGACTGGTAGACGTATCGGCGCGTCGTCGCGAGCGCGGTCATGGTGTTGGCCAGGCAGAGGGACTGCCAGGCCGTGCCCTCAATGGATGGCGTCAGGCCAAGGCCCTGGATAGTGCGCTCGAGCATCGGACCGTGCATGCCGCTGGCGTGCCCACGGCCCATTTCATCCCAGTAGTTGCGGGCCAGCTCCAGCTTCGCCCGATCCGGGAGCTTCACCTGCGTGAGGGCGACCAGATCGTCGAACCCGGCCTCGCCGGCGGCCTCCTGGGTCAGGAACCACTTCATCTGTTCAGGGTCGGCGTCGGTCTCCAGCCAGGCGAACAGGGGATCCCACTGCCCGGGACCGGAATCCCTGAGCGCTTCGAACCAGGCAAGGAAGCTTTCCCGGTCCGTGGGGACGTCCGCCACCAGCGGCGCCACATGCGCGCGCAGGGCCTCGATGAAGGCGCCCTCCATGCGCAGCATCCGCTCATCCTCGCGCAGGTCGGCGAGCCAGCCTGAGTGCGGCTCGGCCGCCGCCAGGCGTCGCCGGTTCCACCTCGCGAGGCCCTGGTGCAGGGCCTCCGCATCCGGGAATTCCGGCGTGAACAGTCCCAATCGTGAAAGTCTCAAGCCTGCAAACATCCGTCACCTCCCTCGGGACGGATGGAGCGTGCTCGGCGCCTTTAGGTTCCGAGAGCGAAGCTCATTTAAGCCTAGGACTTCCGCATCACCGCGAAGTCGGCGAGGTCCTCAAGCGCCGGCCTCCACGGGCTGGCCGCGAAATCGGCGAGCGCGGCCTTCGCCTGCCGTGCGTGTCGACGGGCGAGGTCGAGGGTAGACTCAAGTGCGCCGGTCTGGACCATCAGCTCCCGGGCGCGCTGGAAGTCGGCGTCGGTGTGGTCCCGGCGATCGATCGTCCGCACCCAGAACTCCCGCTCGGCGGTTCCCGTGCGCATCATGGCCAGCAGCAGTGGCAGGGTCGCCTTGCCCTCCCGGAAGTCGTCACCCGGGTTCTTGCCCAGCTCCTCGCTGGCCCCCGAGTAGTCCAGGGCGTCGTCGGTGAGCTGGAAGGCGAGGCCCAGGGCCTGGCCGTAGGTGCGCAATGCGCGGCGACGGTCGGCCGGCGCATCGGCCGAGACAGCGCCCGCTTCGGCGGCGGCGGCGAACAACTCTGCGGTCTTGGCGCCGATGATCTCCAGGTAGAGCTCCTGGGAGAGGTCCATGTCGTGGGCGCGGGTGAGCTGCAGCACCTCGCCCTCGGCGATGACCCGGCTGGCGCGCGCCAGGATCTCCAGGGCCGGCATTGAGCCCGCCCCGACCATCAGCTCGAACGCCCGGGCGAACAGGAAATCGCCGACCAGCACACTGGAGGGCGCCCCCCAGATCAGGTGGGCGGCGACCCGTCCGCGGCGCAGTTCGGAGGAATCCACCACGTCGTCGTGCAGCAGGGTGGCGGTGTGGATGAACTCCACCGCGGCGGCCAGTTTCAGGCAGGCGTCGCCGCGCGCGCCGGCGAGCCTTGCCGCGGCCACGGTGAGCAGCGGCCGGAGCCGCTTGGCCGAGCCGGCGATGAGGTGGTCGGCCAGGGCCGGGATCACCGGGACCGGGCTGTCCATGTGCCGGCGGATCAGGGCGTCCACAGCGGCCATGTCGCTCGCGGCGAGCCCCAGCAGCCGGTCGAGCGAGGGCGGCTGTTCGGCGACGATGGTGCGGACGGCGTCCACGCGGGTAACCGACTCCTGACAGGTCGAGGCCGGGCCGGACGGCCGTCCCGGTTTTGCCGGGACAATGGTGACGCGCTAGGGCACGGTCAAGCGGACCAGCGCTCCGGCCCGCGACTTTACGCCTTCATACGAGGAAAATGGACGAGATCACGGACGATCGGACGCTGGACGGACGGGTGCGCCTGCGCCAGCCGGCGCGAGGATACCGGGCCGGCCTGGACGCCGCCCTGCTGGCTGCAGCCTGCGACGCACCGGACGGCGCGCGCGTGCTGGAAGCCGGATGCGGGGCTGGCGGCGCGCTGCTGGCCGCGGCCATGCGCCGGACGGGCGCGGCCTTCACCGGCATTGAGCGCGACGAGGCGGCCCTGGGCCTGGCGCGGGAGAACATCGTCCTGAACGGCCTATCCGACCGGGTCCAGGCGCTGGAGGGCGACGTGTCCCGGCCGTTCGCACGGCTGGAGCTGCCGCCCTTCGACGCGGCCCTGGCCAACCCGCCGTTCTTCGACGATCACACGGCCCTGCGGGCTCCGTCGGCGGAGAAGCTCGCCGCCTGGATGGCGGAGGACGGGCTGGAAGCCTGGATCGGCTTCCTGACCAAGGCGGTGCGGGAGGGCGGGACGATCACCGTGATCCACCGGGCCGACCGGCTGGGCGATCTCCTGCGGCTGCTGGAGCCCAAGGCGGGCTCGTTCCAGGTCAGGCCGATCCACCCCTTCGCCGACGTCCCGGCCAAACGGGTCCTCGTTCGGGCCACCAAGACGGGCAAGGCCCCCCTGCGCCTCCTGCCGCCGCTGATCCTGCACGAGCGTGGCGGCGAGAAGCACACCCCGGAGGCCGAGGCCATCCTGCGCGGCGAGGCGACGCTGGCCTGGGACTGAGGTTCAGGCGAGGCCCAGGCGCGCCTTGCAATCCGGGTGCACGAGGTCGTGGTGCTCCGGGTGCTTGGTGATGAAGCCGGCCATGAAGCTGCAGGTGGGGACCACCTGGAGCCCGTGGTCGCGGGCGTACTGCAGGGCGGTGCGGGCCAGCGCGCTGGCCACGCCCTTTCCGGCGAAGGCGTCCGGGACCTCGGTATGCGGCAGGACGATGACCCCAGGCTCCAGGCGGTACTGCGCGAGCGCGATCTCGCCGCCCTGGGTCACCTCGAAGCGGCCGGCGGCGACATTGTTGGTGACGACGATCTGATCGGACATGGTGGTCTCCAGATGGAGCGGCCTTAAGGCGGCGTCAACCGAAGCAGCGGCTCATTGTCGGTCATGGCTCGATCGAACGCTGCGAATTCGCGGATCACCACGGCTCCCCCCACATCGGCGGTGCTGCCGTGGGACCTGGCGCGGGCGCCGCGGATCCCGGTGGCCAGGCCTCGGCTGGCGCGGCTTGAGGCGGCGCTTCCCTACCTGCAGGCCATCGACGACAGCCGGACCTATTCCAACTTCGGGCCGCTGAACGCGCGGCTCGAGGCGAGGCTCGCCGGGCATTTCGGCCTGGAGGCCGGCTCGGTGGTCACCTGCAACAACGCCACCAACGGCCTGACCATGGCCCTGCAGCGGGCGGCGGCCAGGGGCGGACGCTACTGCATCATGCCCGCCTGGACTTTCGCGGCCACCGGGCATGCGGCGATCGCGGCGGGGCTGACGCCCTATCTGGTTGACGTCGACGCAGACAGCTGGGCGCTCACGCCCGGAATCGCCACCGCCGTGCTCGGCGGATTCTCGCACGAGGTGGCCGCCGTCCTGCCGGTGGCGCCGTTCGGCCAGCCGGTGGAGGCGGGCGCCTGGGACCGCTTCCGGGCCGACACCGGCGTCGAGGTGGTGATCGACGCGGCCGCAGGCTTCGATGCGCTCACCGTGGGTGAGGCGCCGGCCGTGGTCAGCCTGCACGCCACCAAGGTGCTCGGCATCGGCGAGGGCGGCTTCGTGATCGCCCGCGACCGCGCCGCCATCGCCGACGTGCGGCGCCGCTCCAACTTCGGCTTTGACGGCCGCCGCGACGCCGAGCTCAGCGGTTGCAACGGCAAGCTCAGCGAGTTCGCCGCGGCCTATGGCCTGGCCGCGCTGGACACCTGGCGGCTGCAGCGGGCCCAGTACCAGTCGGTGCAGGGCTATTACCTCGCCGCCCTGGCCGACCTTCCCGACCTGCGCATCGCGCCCGGGCTCGGGGAGACTTGGATGTGCTCGACCTTCAACATCGAGGCTCCCGAGGCCGCGATCCTGGAGATCGAGCGGCGCCTGGCGCATGCCGAGATCGCCACGCGGCGCTGGTGGGGCCGCGGCCTGCACGGCCACCGCGCCTTTAAGGATCTGCCACGGACGGCGCTGCCGGTCACTGGCCTGCCCCCGAGGGGTGATCCATCTTCAAGGCTAGTTCATGGCGGCCTCTGCCGCCAAGGGTTGGGTGGGCGAGCGCGCGCTTTCCCATCGAGCTGGCGGGATCGCCCACGGCACGATGCCGCCGCCGCGAGGGACGAAGGATTCAGGCGCCGGTGGTCGGTAATTGAGGGAGCTGTGGGGGCGCACGCCGTTGTAGTGCCGCCGCCAG
>CANJKG010000187.1 GCA_947474775.1 Caulobacteraceae bacterium
AGCCTGATTCACGGTTCGATTCGAACCGATCAGACTCTAGTCACCCGGTGGCGTGCAGCGGCTCGCATTCCGCCACGCGCTTGGCCATTTCCCAGAAGGTCTCGATCGCCGGCGTCGCGAAGCCCGAGCGCCGGACCAGGTACTTGTAGTTGGTGACGCCCTCCCTCATCGGGCGGATCACGAAGGCGTCGCCTGTGCGTGAGGGCGCCTCCTTGACGTTGCAGAGGACCACCAGGCGATTGCGCTCGGCGATCCGGAACAGCGCCTCGCGCTCCAGTTCGGCCACCGCGAAGGGGATGGCGCCGGCCTCCAGGAACGGCCCGAACAGCTTGCGCACCGCCTGGGGGCTGTGCTGCTCGCTGAGCATCGCCATGCGGTGGCCGGCCACATCCTCGAATCCGATGGTGGTCTTGGCTTCCAGTGGGTGCCCCTTCGGCAGAAGCACGCAGTAGCGCTCCTCGCTCAACTGGACCACGTCCAGGCCGGTGACATCGAACGGGCCGCCCACGAACGCCAGGTCGATCTCCCCGCTCCGTAGCCATTTCAGCATCAGGGGCGTGGACCCGTTACGCACGCGCACCTCGGTCTGCGGATGCTCGACGATGAAACGGTCGATGAGATCGACCCGCTTCGGGCTCCAGAAGCCGTGCGGCAGGGCGCCGATGGTGAGGGATGGCGCGATCCCGTCCTGCAGGTAGAGCGCCACCCGGTGGGTGTCCTCCAGCGCCTGGGCCAACCGCCTGGCCGGCGCTACCAGCGCCCGGCCCTCCTCCGTGAGCTCGATCCGCCGGGTGGTGCGGACGAACAGGATGCAGCCCAGCTTCCTCTCCAGCTCCTTGATCTTGTGGGACATCCAGGATGGATCGATTCCGAACCGCCGGGCGGAGGAGGTGAACGACAGGTCGTCGGCGACCGCCAGGAAGTACAGGTAGAGATCCGCGCCGATCAGCGCCTTGCGCGCATTGCGGTCCGGGCCCTTGGGCTGATCCGGCGGCATCATGACATCCGCGCCCCTCAGGCGCGGCCTCCCTGGTTCAGCTGAATTTCGCGCCCGGGACCCCTCACCGCAATCGGCATCTTCACGCCGGGGCTGGCTGGGGCTCGCGCGCGAGAGCCTCTGCCATCCTGCGCCTGAACCTTGGCGTGACCTGCGCCCCAAAGTGCGCCAGCTGCCCCAGGATGTCGTCGGGCGCCGCCCCCCGGTAGAAGAACTTGATATTCACCGCGGTACCGCCCGCCGCCGCCACCAGGTCGACCAGACGCTCGGCGACCTCGTCGGGGTCTTCGGAGGCGATGAAGTCCGGCCGTGGCCCGGCGTCATAGGCCGCCGCGTTGTCGCGCGTATTGCGATGCGCCACCAGGGAGTCCAGGCGGCCCTGGTCGGGCGGGCCGAGCCAGGCCCTGCGGTTGATCACCACCGGCCCGCGGCCGCCGGCCTCGCGATAGGGTTGGATCTGGCTGCGCAGCTGCTCGAGGCCCACGGACGACATGGGCACCAGCCCCGCGCCCACCCGCGCCGCCCGTCTGGCGCCGAGCGGCCCACCCACCGTGCTCAGGCACTGGATGGGACTGTCCTTGCAGGCGGCCACCGCCGGGTCGTTGCTGAGCGGGGCCGGCGCCTCGCCGCGCAGGGCGGCGACCAGCACCGGTAAACGCTCGGCGAATATCCGGCGGCGTTCATCCATCCCGATGCCGCCGATGACGTAGTCGGCCGGGGTGGTGGGCGTGCCGGGCCCGAAGCCGCCGCCCACCCGGCCGGGAAAGCGCGCGGCCAGCCACGCCATGTCCTCGGCCACCAGCAGCGGGGAGCGCAGGGACAGCAGCAGCGGGCACGGGCCGGCCCAGACCCTCCTGGTCGCCGCGAGCAGCCACGACGCCACCAGCAGCGGGTTGGGGACATATTCAAAGAGGCCGGCGTGGTGCTCGCTGACCGTGAGGCCGTCGAACCCCGCATCCTCGGCGACCTGCGCCTGGCGCATCAGGAAGGCCGCCGCCTCCGCCGCCGGCTGGCCATGAACATAGAGGCTGGCGGATATCGAGCCGTGGCCGAACGGCTTGGCGGGATCGACCGCGGTGACCGGGGTGGCAGGCCGGTTCTGGTCAGAGTCCAACGGGATCGTCCTTCTTGATCTGCTGCAGGACACGGGGTGCCTCGCCTTCGCCCCGGGTCACGGCCTCGTGGATGGCCGTGAAGAGCTTGCGCGAGGCCGGCCCGACGTCGCTGCGCCAGACCACGTACAGGCCCAGGCTGATATGTTCGGGAAGGTCGACGATGGGGCGCTGCACCACACCGGGATAGCCGTCCGGCGCCGCGCGCGCGCTGATCCAGGTAACGCCAAGCTCTGCGGCGACCAGCTTCAGGCGGGTGAAGTCGGCGACCGCCTCCTGGCAGATGTTGGGCGTCATCCCCCGGGCATGGAAGGCGCCCATGATCGCCTCGTGCAGGCGCGGGCTGGACGCGGCCGGCAGCAGCAGCAGCGGAACCCCGGCGAAATCGGCGATCTGCAGATTGGGCTTGGTGGCCAGCGGCCAGCCTTCGGGGATCGCGGCGACTATCGGCGTGCGCTCGATCAGGTGGACTTCCAGGCCGTCGATCGCCGTGGTCCTGGCATTGAAGAAGCCGATGTCCAACTCGCCCGAAAGCAGCGACTTGACCTGTTCCTGGCCCCTCGCCTCGGCGAGCACGATCCTGGCGGCAGGCGCCACGGCCCGGATCGCGCGCATGGCCTTGGGGATGTGGTCGGAGAGCGCGCTCCTGGAGAAGCCCACCGAGACCTTGCTGATCCCCACCTCACTGGCGCTCAGTACGGCGCGGCGGCAGTAGTCCACCTGGTTGATGATGATCCGGGCGTGCTCAAGCATGGTCTCGCCGGCGACGGTGAGTTCCACATGCCGCCGGCTGCGCTCCAGCAGCCGGCACCCGAGGGAATCCTCCAGGCGGCGGATCGACTGGCTGAGCGGAGGCTGGGCTATGCCCACGCGCTCGGCGGCGCGGCCGAAGTGCAGCTCCTCGGCCACCGCGATGAAATGCCGGAGATGCTGGATATTCACCGCCAAGTCCTCACCAACCCTTTGGGGCACTTCGGCAGAGATATCGAATGGGTGTCAATAGCACGGCCTGAGACCGGAGGGGTTCCAGCTCTCAGCCGGCCTCCGTCGAACCCATCAGCCGGTCGCGCCGGCGCAGGCTCAGCGCCGAGAGCAGGTAGTGCAGGACAGCCCAGGTCTTGGGGATCATCAGGATCAGCAGCGCGATCTGCAGCGAGGCCTGCGGCCCCAGGCTCGACATGCTGTCGCTGACCATTCCGGTGATCAGCGGCCCCAGGACGAGCCCGATCCCGACCACGGTGAAGAGGTAGAAGGCGCTGAGCTTGCCGTGGGTGTTTGGGGTCATGAGCGACTGCAGGGTGGCCATGGTCGGGCCGGCGCTGAACGAGCCCAGCACCTGGGCCACGAACAGCAGCGCCAGGAAGGATGGATAGCTGTCGGAGACCAGCGCCAGGACGATGAAGGGCAGGGAGAGCGCCTCGCCGGCTCCGATGAACAGTATCACCTGCCAGCGCGCCCTGCTGCGCAGCCAGTCGCCGACCATCCCGCCGACGAACAGCCCGCTGATGCCGGCCAGGCCCAGGGCCAGGCCATAGGTGATGCCGATCTCCGCCGTCCCCATGTGGAAGGTGCGGATGAGGTGTGAAGGCATGAAGGCCTGCAAGCCCCCGCTGGCCGCGCTCGCCAGCGCCGAGGCGGCGATGAGGTGGACCATGGTCGGCTGGCGCACGATTATCAGCACCGCGGTGAGGATGCTCGGCGGCGGGGCGCCAGGGGCGCTGTTCTCGGTCACCCGCCGCTTGGGCTCGGGGAGGGTGAACAGGATCACCAGGGTGAGGATGATCCCGGGCGCGCCGAGGAGAAGCATGGCCAGCCGCCAGTCCGCCAGCTCGTTGATCAGGCCGCCCAGACCGAGGCCCAGGATGGCTCCAAGCTGGGCGCCCATGAAATAGATGGAGATGGCGCGGGCGCGATACCGATGGGTGAACAGGTCCGCGATCATCGAATGCGACCCCGGTGTGCAGACCGACTCGCCCACGGCCACGCCCATTCGCGACGCCGCCAGCTGGTAGAAGTTCTGCGCCAGGCCGCCCATGGCGGTGGTCGCACTCCAGATCACCACGCCGGCGGCCAGCAGGTGCTTGCGCGACCACCGGTCGATCAGCATGCCCACCGGGAGGCCGATGCCGGAGAGCACGATCGCGAACATCACTCCGGTCACCAGCCCGAGCTGGGTGTCGGACAGGTTCAGGTCCTGCTTGATGGAATCGGCCAGGATGAAGGGGAGCTTGCGGTCCACGAAGCTCAGCGTCTGGGATGCGGTGAGAACCGCCAGCGAATACCAGGCCACCATGCCAGGAGCGCCGTCTGCCTGATGCGGGACCGCGTCCCGCCGCGTCTCCGTCACTGATGGCGCCCCCGAGCCGGGCGGTCAGGAGGCGTGGATACGGTCATGCGCGAAGGTGAGCATGACCAAGACCGCGCCCTGCGGTCCCGCCGCCATGTCCGGCCGGTCCCCCGGCGTGGCCCAGAAGCACGACTCCACCGGATAGTTATGGTTCTGGCAGATCACCTCGCCCTCCAGCACGACATAGTAGCCGCTGCCGCTGAGCGCCGGGATGGCGTCCCCGGGCCCGGCGACGAACTCCCGCGCCGCTACCCCGTCAGGTTCGGAGAATATCTCCCAAAGGCCTGGCGCGCGGTCTTCCGGCGCGCGGGTCTGGCCGACCAGGTTGCGGCCGCGCCGGCCCTTGGCCATGGCGATATCCTCCGGCGCCCGGTACAGCCCCTTGCACCAGGTCGATCGCAGGGTCTCGTAGGCGTGGCTCACGCCCTCGGGGCTTTCGATGGGGCCATAGGGTGTATAGGCGTCGGCATAGTGGAGCGAGCCGATACGGAAGTCATGGCGTCCGATCTTGCCGCTCCCGCCCACGAACACCTGGAACTGGTCGCAGGTGTGGAAGTGGGGCCGCAGGTAGCCGCCGGGCTTGCTGCGGACGATGAAGGCGAGCGGCCCCTCGGCCTCGACGGTGCGCAGACCGATCAGGTCGACCGTCTCGTTGCCGCCGGAGGAGATCATGGCGCCGTTTTTCACCGCCGCTTCCGCCACCGTCGTGGACTGGAACATGTCGACCTCCCCGCGGGCTCTTATCGCGCCAGGGTAGTCGCTCCGACTGCCACGGTGTCCATTATCAATTTGATTGGGCCCTGATATGCATCCGGTATCAGGGGAGCGGAGCCGGCGTCACTGGGTCTTCAACAGCAGCGCCCCATATCCCATTCCGCCATTTGACACCGCGCAGACCTTGGCGTTCCTGACCTGCCGCTCGCCGCCAAGTCCCCAAAGCTGGAGACAGGCCTCATAGGTATGGCCGTAGCCGTGGAAACGGCCCGCCGAGAGCTGGCCGCCCGAGGTGTTCATGGGCAGCTCGCCGTCCAGCCCGATGCGCGAGCCGCCCTCGACGAAGGCCGCCGCCTCGCCGCGCCCGCAGAAGCCCAGGGCCTCCAGCCACAGCAGGGTCAGGATCGAGAAGCCGTCGTAGATCTGGGCGACATCCACGTCCCTGGGCTTCAGGTCGGTGCGCGACCACAGCATGTCGCCGGCCCGCGTGGCCGCCAGGCTGGTGAAGTCGCCGGCGTGGAAGCCGATGCTGAACCCCCCCAGCGACATGCCCATGGCCTCGATCTCGATGGGTTTCTGGCGCAGGTCGCCGGCGACCTCCCGCCGGGAGAACACCAGGGCGGTGGACCCATCGATATGGGTGTCGCAGTCGTAGAGCCGCAGCGGCGAGGAGATCTCCCGCGAGGCCATGTAGTCGTCGATGGTGATCGGCTTGCGGTAGATGGCGTTGGGGTTGAGCGCCGCCATCCTGCGGCTGTTCACCGCAATGGCCCCCAGCTGCTCGGACCTGGCCCCGTACTTCTTGAAATAGGCGGTGGCGTAGAGGGCGTTGAGGTTGGCCGGCGACAGGGCGTTGTACGGCAGGGTCCACGAGTAGCCGCCGATCACCCGCGCGCCCTTGTTCTTGCCGCCGCCGAGGATGGCCGCGTCCGACGCCGCCGCCCGCGCCGTGGCCTGGGCCAGGGTTCGGAACACCAGCACATGGCGGCACAGGCCCGACGCGATCGCCTGGATGGCCTCGAAGATGGCGCCCATGTGGGCATGGCCCTCTGTGGACGCGCCGACCCAGGTGGGCTGCAGGCCCAGGTTATGGAGGGTCTCGGTGGCGCCCACGGGGGACGAGCCATCGCCCTTGGTGGTCTGGGGCCCGGGATAGGTGGTGATGCCGTCGATGTCGGCCATGGTCAGGCCGGCGCTGGCCACGGCCCGCTCGCAGGCCTCGACGGTAAGCTCCAGGGCGTCCTTCGGCGAGGGGCGGCCCACGTCGGACTGTCCCGCCCCGGTGATGCAGACCAGCTTCTCGGGATGCGCCTGCTTCACGACCGTTCTGCTCCGTGGAAGACGCGCAATCACTCAGAGCATGGACCAGGCTTGTCCATGACCATTTTCGTCCGGATGC
>CANJKG010000188.1 GCA_947474775.1 Caulobacteraceae bacterium
CTCTATCAGCTGCGCGGACGGGTAGGGCGATCGAAGGCCCGCGCCTACGCCTACATGACCACGCCCGCGGAAAAGCAGATCACCCTGTCGGCCGAGAAGCGGTTAAAGGTGCTGCAGTCGTTGGACAGCCTGGGCGCCGGCTTCCAGCTGGCCAGCCACGACCTGGACATCCGTGGCGGCGGCAATCTGCTGGGCGACGAGCAGTCGGGCCACATTCGCGAGATCGGCGTCGAACTCTACCAGCAGATGCTGGAAGACGCGGTGGCCGAGCTCAAGGCGCGCACCGGCGCCGAGGCCCTGGCGGACCGTGGCTGGTCGCCACAGATCAACACCGGCGCCGCCGTTCTCATCCCCGAGGACTATGTGCCCGACCTCAACGTGCGCCTGTCGCTCTACCGGCGCCTGTCCGACGCGGAGAAGGCGCAGGATCGCGAGGCCCTGGCCGCCGAGCTCATCGACCGCTTCGGCCCGCTGCCGCCGGAGGCCGGCCAGCTGCTCAAGGTGGTGGCCATCAAGGGCCTGTGCCGCGAGGCCAACGTCGCGAAGATCGACGTGGGGCCGAAGGGCGCCGTGGTCACATTCCGCGGCGACGACTTCCCCAATCCGGGCGGGCTGATCGGCTTTATCGCCCACAACCAGATCGCCTGGAAGTTGCGCCCTGACCACAAGGTCGTGGTGAAGGGCGAGTGGGAGACTCCGGAACAACGCCTGGGCGCCGCGGAGAAGGTGCTGACCGAGCTTGCGCGAATAGCCGCATGACGGCGAAGTCCCGATGAACGTGGTTGCGCGACCCCGACTCCTGGGACATTGAATTTCCAAGGGTCCGAGTTCACCCATGGGCGTGGGGTCCAGGCGCTCGTCATCGGTCCGAGGCGCGGGAGCTGGCTTTGACGAAACGCATACAGGGGCCGCGGACATCGCCCGCCATCCCGGGTGCCTAGTCAGTGGACCTCAGGCGCCTCCTTCCGTTCACGCGCTATCCGTTCATGGGAGCCTCCACGCCGTGCAGCCTTTGCGCGGGAGAGGCCAGTACGGTTATCTCCCTTTGGGACCGGCGGCTGAAGCGGCTGCGGACCGTGTGCTGCGACGCCTGCGGCCTGCTGCGGACCGATCCGATGCCCTCAGAGATGGAGTTGGAGCGCTACTACGGGGGCCATTATCGGGAAGACTATCAGTTGGCTGGGCGCCGACCGCCCGCCAGACACCTGCGCAAGAGCCTCCGGGACGCCACGCGGCGGCGTGACCGTTTCCGTGAGTTCCTGTCCCCAGGCGACCGGGTGCTGGATTTCGGCAGCGGGTCGGGCGAATTCCTGCATGTGATGCGGCAGGCGGGCTTTGATGTCCTCGGGCTGGAGCCCGGCAGGACCTATTCCTCCTATGCCCGCGAGACCTACGGCGTGGAGATCCTGGAACAGTCGTACACCCAGGCCGACCTCCCCAGCGGTGTCTTCGCCCTGATCACCGCCAACCATGTGATCGAGCATCTGCGGGACCCCGTAGAGGCTCTGCGCCGAATGTGCGACTGGCTCGCCGAGGACGGCGTGCTGATGGTCTCCACGCCCGACGTCACCGCATCGGATCGTCCGACCTACGAGCGGCTGCACTTCGCCCACCTGTACAATTTCACGCCGCAGACCCTGGAACTGGCCGCCCGCGCCGCCGGCCTGGAGGCTGACCCGCGCTTCCCCCAGACCGGCACGGACCGTGTCTTCCGAAAGGCTTCGCCGTCGGGGAAACCCGTCCTTCAGCCGGGCTGCGCGGACGCCATCCGCGCGATCCTGCCGGACATCGGGCCCGGCGCGCACATCCGCTCGGGTCGATGGATCGCCCCGATGCTGCACAAGGTGGCTCGCTGGTTCGTTGAGGTGAGGGCGCTTCGGCGCGAGCATGCGCCGGCCGAAACTCGCAAGGGGGCCGTCAGCGCCGGCCAGACCGCGCCCCGCATTGCCGAGTAGGCGCTCCCCTGAATTCGGGGATTTAGGGCGAGATTCACAAGTCGTGCTGCTAGATGGCGCCTTCGAAAGCTCCAAAGGGTTCACGATGCGTTGGTTGTTGACGACCTTGGCGGCTGGCGCAGTCGCGGCTGGCGGTTGGACAGCGCAGGCGCAGGAACAGCCGGCGGGACAGCCGAAAGCGAACCCGAACTCGCCGGATGTTCGGTGCCTCATGCTCGCCATGGGCACATCGAAATCCACCAATCAGCGGGAGCAGGTCGGTGACGCCTTGGCCACCTTCTACTACCTCGGCCGCCTCGAAGGCCGTCGTCGGGACTTCAATCTCGAACGTGCGATCCGGGAGGAGGGCAGTCGCCCTGTGACCCAGGAGGGCATGAAGGCGGAGGCGCAACGCTGCAGCGCTGACTTCAACGCGCGCAATCAGGCGTTCGGTTCCACCATCCAGCGGCTGACGGGCGGCCAACGTCCCGCGCAAGGCGCACCCCGGCCTCAGGGCGCGAAGCAGCCGGCCGCCCCGCGACCGCAGCAACAAGGCGCGCCGCGCGTGAAGCAACCGCAGAAGGTGATACGGCCCCCGGGGGAACCTCCGCTGCCGTCGTCCGCCTCTCCGGGGGTGGCTCCTCCGGTGATACCCTTGCCGAAATAAGGCCTAACCGGCCTTGAAACCCTGGCTAGCCGCCTTTGCAGCGTCCTCAAGCGCGCGGCCGGCGGTTTCCGCCGAATAGACCGCGGCGACGCCGATATCGAAGTCTATGACGAACGGCGCCTTGCCCTCGCCGGCCTCAAAGGCCGTGCAGCCGATCACCGCGGCGATACGCTCACCGGCGGCGCGGGCCGCTGGCGGCGGCGTGGCGGGCAGGGCCAGCGCGAACACCTCTGGACCCAACCGGGCGGCGGTGTCATCAACCCGCACCAGCCGGCTGACCATCGATCCGATCTGCGGAATGGCGCGGCCCAGCCAACCTTCCAGGCGGGCAGTCTTCAGCGCCGGCTTCTCGGTGACCTTCAGCACGCAGACCGACAGGGGACGGTTGCGCCGGCGGCAGGCCTCGGCCAACCGGGCCAGGTGAGCGGCGAATAGGTCGCGGGTGAACAGCCCCGTCGATGCGTCCATCAGGCCGGAGGTGCGCGCCTTGTCCAGCGCCTGGCGCACGCCGATCTGCCGGCGATAGTTGCGCGCCAGCTCGACCACCCGACGGGCCGTGTCGCTTTCCGGGGTCTCGGGCGTGGCGACGTCGGACACGCCCCGATTATAGGCCTCCGAGATGGTCACATAGGAGTCCTGGCGCATGTAGAGCAGGGCGGGCGTGTGGTAGAGCCGGGTGTTCCGGCGTAGGCCCGCCGCGATTGACAGCGCCTCCTGGGGATTGTCGCCGGCCCATAGGACGACGGCGTCGAACGGTCGCTCATGCAGGTAGTCGAAGGCGGTGAAAGCCGTGAAGGCCCCCACCACCTCGGCGCCGTTGCGCGCCAGGGCGTTGGACAGCGCCAGGAACTGCGGGGCGGGCTCGCCGATCGCCAGCACCCGATAGGGCGTGGTGTCGGGCTCCGACATTTCCAGCGGCCGGCCGTGATCGGCGAAGCTGGCAAGGCGCAGCTCGAACTCCTCCTCCGAGACCGCCAGCCGCACCAGGCTCTGCAGCCGCATGGCCGCCTGGGCCGGGTGGAGCGGCGGCGCCATGATCAGGTCGAAATTCGCTGAAGTGGGAACCAGCGCGGGGTCGCCGATGCCGATCACCGGCAGTCGCCGGGCCCCGCACTCCGTCTTCAGCCGATCCGGCAGGACGAGGGCGATCTCGCCGGCGCTGGCGAGGTCGATGATCGCGGCCTCGATCTGCAGGTCGCTAACTGCCGCCTGGGCGGCGTGGGGGCCGCGCGCGGTTAGCGTGCGCCATCCCAGCCGGTCGAGGCCCTCGGCGAGCGGGCCCGCGACGGAATCGTCACGAGCGACGATCACAACCCGCGCCTGGACACCTGGTGTCATTTCCCGCATTTCCTTGACCTGCCGAATACTACCGATGCACGAATTCGCGGCGCGGCGGAATAGCTGCGGTTGCATGAAATCGTCGCGTCCTACGGTGTGCGGCGGCTAGGCTTGAGGCCGATGCGTCTTGCGCGGGGGGACTGGACATGGCTCGCGGGCCGCTGGCGGGGCTGAGGATCATCGAGTTCGCGGGGCTCGGGCCGGCGCCATTCTGCGGGATGATGTTCTCGGACATGGGCGCGGACGTCGTGCGGATCGACCGCAAGGGCAGCCAGATTCCAGCGGTTTACATCACCACCCGAGGTCGCCGCTCCATAGGGCTGGACCTGAAGGTTCCCGCCGCCCGCGAAGCCTGCCTGAGGCTGCTGGAGAAGGCTGATGGCCTGATCGAGGGGTTTCGCCCAGGCGTGATGGAACGCCTCGGCCTGGGGCCGGAGATTGTGATGCGGCGCAATCCAAGGCTGGCCTACGGGCGGATGACCGGCTGGGGCCAGACGGGGCCGAACGCCCAGACGGCGGCGCACGACATCAACTACATTGCGGTGTCGGGGGCTTTGCACGCGATCGGTCCTCGCGAGCGCCCGGTCCCTCCCCTGAACCTCGTTGGCGACTTCGGCGGCGGCGCGCTTTACCTCGCCTTCGGGCTGCTGGCGGCCATCCACCACGCCAGGGAGACCGGCCAGGGCCAGGTGGTGGACTGCGCCATGACCGACGCCGCCGCATCCCTGATGGCCTTCACCTATGGCTTCCACGGCCATGGGGCCTGGGAGGATCGGCGCGGCGCAAACATGCTGGACGGTGGCGCGCCCTACTACGACGTCTACCAGTGTGCGGACGGCGCCTGGATTTCGCTGGGCGCAATCGAGCCACAGTTCTACGACCTGATGAGGCGAAAGCTGGGCCTGTCGGGACCGGAGTTCGACGCCCAGAATGACAAGTCCGCGTGGCCCGCCCTAAAGCAGAAGGTGGCCGAGGCGGTCGCCCAGAGGACACGGGCGGAATGGGTCGAGGCGCTTGAGGGGACAGACGTCTGCTTCGCGCCGGTCTTGTCGCTGGCCGAGGCGCCGCATCACCCCCATAACGTCGCTCGCGAGACCTTCATCGAGCTGGATGGCGTCCCTCAGCCGGCGCCGGCGCCCCGCTTTTCGGATACCCCGGGCGAAATCCAGCGCGGCGTGGTCCAGCCGGGCGCGCATAACCGCGAGGCCCTGGGCGACTGGGGCTTCTCACAGGCCGAGATCGAGGCCTTGGAGGCGAGCGGCGCCCTTGGCTAAGGCGGCGCATTCCTGACCGCGCCGTTCAGCGTGGGTTCAGCCGCCGGCGACGATAGTGATCCCAGGTTGGTTGTCGCACCCTCCCGTCCCTCGAACGCGGCGGCCCGCCTGATGGAACAACACGCCCATCGGCGGCGCGTCACTCGCAAGGGTGGCGCGCCGTTTCCATTCTGTCGCTTGCAACATGCGCCCCGGACGACCACCTTCGCCCCCGATGAAAGGCCTCGCAGCGCGATTCCGCCGGGTGGACTGGGATGTCGCCCACTGGGCGCGGCTGGTGTTGCGGACCACAGCCAAGGCGCTCTCCCGGCTCTGGGGACGGGACGTCATGCTCTATACCGGCGGGGCGTCCTTCTTCGTCATGCTGGCGATCTTCCCGGCCCTTGCGATCCTGATCGGGGCCTACAGCCTGCTGACCGACCCGGCCCAGGCGGCGGCCCAGGGGGAGCTCATCTCAGGGCTCCTGCCGCTCAGTGCGCGACCGTTGTTCGAGGGAGAACTCACCCGTCTGGCGCATGCCCCCATAGGCGTGGTCTCCACGCAGAGCGCCATCGCGCTGGTGATCGGCGCCTACGCCGCGCACCGGGGCTTCAAGGCCCTGCTGGCCGGCCTGTCCTTCATCCACGAGGAGAAGGAACAGCGCGGCTTCCTGGGCTTCAACCTCATGGCCCTGCTGGTGCTCATCGCCAGTTTCGCCATGTTGGGCCTGCTCTCGACGATCTTCCTGAGCCTTCGGATCATGGGGGAGACTTTCCAGCTGAGGCCCTTGCACGGTGTCTCGTGGCTGCACAGCGAATGGACCTGGACCAGCGCCGGCATGAGCCTGGGCCTGGCCTGCATCTATCGCTTCGCCATGTCGCGGAAGCCGGTGGTCTGGAGCGCCTCCCTCATTGGCGGGGCGGCGGCTGCCGGGCTTTGTCTGGTCGCGTCCTGGGGGATCGCCATCTACGTCAACCAGATCGCGCATTTCGGGGCGACTTACGGCTCGGTCGCCACGGTGGTCATCTTCCTGGTCTGGCTGTCGTGGAACGTCAACGCGGTCTTCTTCGGGGGCGCTCTGGCCACCGAGGTGGAGTTGGCGCTGGAGACCCAGAGGCGCGATCTGGCCTCGGACGCCCTCAGGGGCGGCGCACCAGGAAGCTGAGGCCGCCGTCGATCTCGGCCTGGTCCAGCACCTCGGCGCCCACCTCGGCCGCGTAGTGGGGCACGTCGATCCGCGCCAGGGGATCGTCGGCGAGCAGCCGCACCCGGGCGCCCGCCGGCGCGGCTTCCAGCGCCCGCCGCAGCCGCAAGGTGGGCACCGGA
>CANJKG010000189.1 GCA_947474775.1 Caulobacteraceae bacterium
CACCGTCAACGACTACCTCGCCCAGCTGCACGGCGACTGGATGGGCCAGGTCTACAGCTTCCTCGGCCTCACCAGCGGCAACATCGTGCACGGCCTGTCCCAGGGCCAGCGCCAGGCGGCCTACAACGCCGACATCACCTACGGCACCAACAACGAGTTCGGCTTCGACTACCTGCGCGACAACCTGGTCTATGACGTCAGCGAGATGGTCCAGCGCGGCCACAACTTCGCGATCGTCGACGAGGTCGACTCGATCCTGATCGACGAGGCCCGCACCCCGCTGATCATCAGCGGCCCGACCGAGGACCGCTCCGACTTCTACCGGGTGATCGACAAGGTCGTGAAGGAGCTGATCCTCGACAAGGGCACCTACGACTTCGACGAGAAACAGCGCCAGGTGATGCTGACCGAGGACGGCCAGGAGAAGGTCGAGGAAATCCTCATCGCCGGCGACCACCTCGAGCCCGACACGGTGAGCCTGTACGACGCCGCCAACGTCTCGGCCGTGCACCACATCAACCAGGCGCTGCGGGCCAACATCCTCTACCAGCGCGACAAGGACTACATCGTCAAGGCCGGCGAAGTGGTGCTGATCGACGAGTTCACCGGCCGGATGATGACCGGCCGCCGGCTGTCGGAGGGCCTGCACCAAGCCATCGAGGCCAAGGAAGGCGTCGACATCCAGCCCGAGAACCAGACCCTGGCCTCGGTGACGATCCAGAACTATTTCCGCCTCTATTCCAAGCTGTCGGGCATGACCGGCACGGCGGCTACCGAGGCGCAGGAATTCGGCGACATCTACAAGATGGACGTGGCCGAGATTCCGACCAACCGTCCCGTCACCCGCATCGACGACGACGACGAGGTCTACCGCACCTTCGCCGAGAAGGTCGCCGCGATCATCCTCCAAATCGAGGACTGCTACCGGCGCGGCCAGCCGATCCTGGTCGGCACCGTGTCGATCGAGAAGTCCGAGCAGCTGTCGGAGATGTTGAACGCCCACACGTTCGAGATCGACGGCAAGAAGAAGAAGGGCATTCCGCACCAGGTGCTGAACGCCCGCTACCACGAGCAGGAAGCCGGCATCGTCGCCGACGCCGGCGTGCCCGGGGCGGTGACCATCGCCACCAACATGGCCGGCCGCGGCACCGACATCCAGCTTGGTGGCAACGTCGACATGAAGGTGCTCAAATGGCGTGACGAGCAGAAAGGCCTGGGCATCGAGCCGACGCCTGAGGCCTACAAGGCGCACAAGGCCCAGGTCGAGACCGAAACCCAATCGCTGAAGGAGGCGGCACTGGCCGCCGGCGGCCTGTTCGTGCTCGGCACCGAGCGCCACGAGAGCCGGCGCATCGACAACCAGCTGCGCGGCCGCACCGGCCGTCAGGGCGACCCGGGCCATTCGAAGTTCTTCCTGTCCTGCGACGACGACCTGCTGCGGATCTTCGCCGGCGACCGGCTGGACTCGATCATGCGGACCTTCGGCGTGCAGGAAGGCGAGGCGATCACCCACAAGTGGCTGAACTCCGCGATCGCCACCGCTCAAAAGCGCGTCGAACAGCGCAACTACGAGATCCGCAAGAACCTGCTGAAGTACGACGACGTCGTGAACGACCAGCGCAAGGCGGTGTTCGAGCAGCGCGCCGAGTTCATGGTCGCCACCGACCTGTCCGACATCATCAAGGAGATGCGCGAGGACACCATCGAGGACCTGGTGACCCGCCACCTGCCGCCCAAGGCCTATGCCGAGCAGTGGGATATCGAGGGCCTGGACGCCCATGTGCGCGACTACCTGGGCCTGGACCTGCCGATCGCCGAGTGGGCCGCCGAGGAAGGCATCGCCAACGAGGAGATCTTCCAGCGGATCAGCGCCGCCGCCGAGGCGCGCGCCACCGAGCGCGAGGCCCAGGTGGGTGACCACATGCGCAATGTGGAGAAGAGCTTCCTGCTGCAGATGATCGACCTGCAGTGGCGCGAGCACCTGTCACACCTGGATCACCTGAGGAGCGTCATCGGCCTGCGCGGCTACGGCCAGCGCGATCCGCTGAACGAGTACAAGACAGAAGCCTTCACCCTGTTCGAGAAGCTGCTGACGGACCTGCGCCAGAGCGTCACCCGCTGGCTGATGACGGTGGAGTTCCAGTTCGCCGAGCCGCCGCCGCAGCCGCCCCCGAGCCAGCTGTTCGAGATCCACATGGACCCGCTGACCGGCGAGAACGCCGCCCAGATGGGCGCCCTGCCCGACGGGCTTTCGGCGGAGCAGCGCCAGGCCCTGCCGATCTCGTCCCTGCCGGACAACTGGGAAGCGACGGGGCGCAATGCAGCCTGCCCCTGCGGCTCGGGCAAGAAATTCAAGCATTGCCACGGGGCCCTGGTCTAGGCGCCACGGTCAAGGCAACGAATTGCGGCAAAGCTCGTTAACTCCTCGAAGTCGCAGGCCTCGGAGCTCTGCGACGAAGATGTTCTTGTCGTAGAGGTGTGGCAGGCGCCCCGGCTGGTCGACAAGATCGAGCGCGAACCCGACGCCGACTGATCGCGCGGGCGGGCCGCGCCAGTTTGGCGCTAGGGGCTGACTACCCTACGGTGACGGCGTAAGAGTCCTCGCCTGTCATGCCCCGCTTCCTGACCACCGCCGACGTCGCCGACTTCCGCGAGCGTCTCTGCGAAGCCGCCGCGCGACTGTTCGCCGAAAAGGGCCGGGATGCGGTGACCATGCGCCAGCTGGCCAGCGAGCTCGGCGTCTCGGCCATGACCCCCTATCGCTACTTCCGTGACAAGGATGAGATCCTGGCCGTGGTGCGCGCGTCTGCGTTCAACGGCTTCGCCGAGGCGTTGGAACAGGCCCGGGCCGGGGCCGAGGGCGCGCGCAACAAGGCCGCCGCCGTGGGCGAGGCCTACATCAGCTTCGCGCTCGACAACCCCAACACCTACAAACTCATGTTCGACCTGCATCAGCCGAACGAGGCCAGCTATCCGGACCTGCAGACTGCCCGCGACCGCGCCGGGAAGCGGATGACCACCTGGGTGGGCGACCTGATCGAGGCCGGCCAGATCGCCGGCGACCCCGAGCGGATCGGGACCATGTTCTGGGCCGCCGCGCACGGCGCTATCGTGCTGGAGCTTGCCGGCGCCCTGCCCTCCGGGTCGTCGCGGGACCTGCGGCGGGCCCTGCTCTCCACCCTGGCCAGGGGCCTGCGGCCACCACCCGCCGACGCCTGAGATGGCGCAGCGCTACGACTTCGCCTCCGACAACACCGCCCCGGCCGCGCCGGAAGCCATCGAGGCGATCGTCAAGGCCAACGCCGGCTTCGCGCCCGGTTATGGCGCCGACCCCGTCACCGCGCGGGCGGCGGACCTGGTGCGCGGGCTGCTGGACGTCGACGCCGAGATTCGGTTCGTCTCGTCGGGGACGGCGGCCAACGCCATGTCGCTGGCGGCGCTCTGCCGGCCGTTCGAGGCGGTGCTGGCGCATGAGCACGCCCACGTCTGCACCGACGAGACCGGCGCGCCGGGGCTGTTCGGCCATGGCCTGGGGCTGGTCGGACTTTCGGGCGCTTCAGGACGGATCGACCCGAGGCCGCTTGCCCGGGCGCTGGCGGAGCCTGACGTCTCGCACCGGCAGGCGCCGGCGGCGCTGTCGCTGACCAACGCCACCGAATACGGGACTGTCTATCGCGAAGGCGAGTTGGGGGTACTCGTTCACATGGCGCGGGCCGCGGGCTTGGGCGTCCACCTGGACGGGGCGCGGCTGGCCAATGCGGCGGCCGCCGGGTTCGACCTGAAGGCCATCGGGCGGATGGGCGTCGACCTGCTGGTGCTGGGCGGGACAAAGGCCGGAATGCCGCCCACCGAGGCCATGGTGATCCTGGACCGCGGGCTCGCCCGCCGCTTCGACGCGCGCCTGAAACAGGCGGGGCAGTTGCCGTCCAAGGGCCGGTTCCACGCCGCGCCGTTCATCGGCATGCTGGAGGACGGCGCCTTCGTCCGACACGCAGCCCACGCCAACGCCATGGCCGGGCGGCTGGCGGCGGCCATGCCCTTCCCGATCACGCATCCGGTGGAGGCCAATGCGGTGTTCGTGGAGATTGACGACGCCTCCCTGGACCGCCTGCACGCCGCAGGCTGGTTCGCCTACCGCTTTCTCGACGGATCGGTCCGCTTCATGTGCTCCTGGGCGACGACAAGGGAGGCGGTGGACTCCCTGACCGAGGATCTGCAGCGCCTTTAGAGGCGGGGCGCTCCCGGCTATTGCAGGTGTGACGCAAACCACACATCCAGGGTTGAACTGTTCATCCTAAACGGCCCTGGATGGGCTGAATTGACGGCTTCTTCACCCGTTGGAGGCAGGAGCGAAGGGTTATACGGCCGCCCGTGCGGGCGCGCATTACCCGTCTGCCGAGGCCAAGGGGGCCCTAGCAATGAGTCTTGTGAAGCGTTCTGTCTCCATCCGCCGCGCGCTGCTGATCTCGGCCGCGACCGCCACCCTGGGTGCGCCGGGAGTGGCGCAGGCCCAGGGGAGCGCTGCTGCGAGCACGGAAGTCGAGGAAGTCGTGGTCACCGGCTCGCGCCTGCCGCGCAGCGGCTTCGATACGGTCTATCCGGTGCAGGTGGTCGACGGCGACAGGATCCGCGCCTCGGGCGAGTTCAGCCTGGGCGATGTGCTGTTCCAGGCGCCGTCGGCCGGCGTGGCGCCCAACGCCCAGAACGCCGCCAGTTCATCCCTGTTCGGCGCCGGCCAGGCGCGGGTCAACCTGCGCGGCCTGCAGACCTCCCGCACCCTGGTCCTCGTGGACGGCCGCCGGCACATCTTCTCCGACGCCCAGAATCCGGCCGTCGACATCAACATGATCCCCAAGCTGATGATCGAGCGGATCGAGGTGACGCCCGGCGGGGCGTCGGCCGTCTACGGCTCCGAAGCCATCGCCGGGGTCGTCAACGTCATCACCCGCAAGCGTTTCGAAGGGTTCGAGGGCGACGTCTCCGCCGGGATTTCCGAGGAAGGTGACGGTGAAGAATACACCGCCAGCGTGCTCTACGGCTGGCGGAGCAAGGACGACAGACTGCACCTGATGCTGGGCGGCGAGATCGGCCGTTCCGAACCGATCCTGCAACGCGACCGCGACTGGGCCTATCCGGGCCTGCGCCGCAACAATACGGTCACGCCGCAGACGGTGATCCCGCAATCGCGCACAAACCAGACCATCTATGGGGTCTTCCAGCTGCAGCCGACGGTGGCCGTCGCCCGCGACGTCCGCAATCCGGCTCAGATCGTCCAGCTGAGCGCGGCCTGCGCGACGGCCACGCCCAACGCGCTGTGCCAGGACGAGGCGTTGGGCTATCTCGGCTTCTACGGAAGCCTCCAGGCCCGCGTCGAACGCGACGTGGTGAGCGGCAAGATCGAGTATGAGCTCGCTGACGACTTCACGCTCTTCACCGACCTCAGCTACGCCAAGGTCGAAGGCTACGGCATCCTGTCGCCGGCCTTCTCCACGGCCACCGGCGCAGCGCCCCTTCCGGTCGTCATCCGCGGCGACAACGCCTTCCTGAACGGCGCCGGCGCCACCGCCCAGGCGCTGCGCACGGCCTGGACGGCCGCGGGCAAGACCCTCGTGCAGGCCACCACGGCGAATGTCGCCCGCTCGTTCATCGAGTTCGGCGGCCGCAACGTCGACACCGACCGCAGCACTTTCCGCATCGTCACCGGCGCCAAGGGCGATTTCGAGACCTTCGGCAGGGGCGTGAACTGGGACACCTACGTCCAGTACGGCCGCATGGAGGGTGCGAGCGCCACGAGCGGCATGCCGCAGGTGGCGCGTCTGACTCAGGCGGTGGACGCGGTGCTGGTGAACGGTCAGGCGGCCTGCCGCGACGCCGCGGCGCGGACGGCGGGCTGCGTGCCCTTCGACCTGGTGAACGGGCCCTCGCAGGCCGCCGTGGACTGGGTCAACGCGGTCTCCACGACCAACCAGGTGATCAATCAGACGGTGGTGGCGGCCAACTTCACCACCTCGCTGGCCGACCTGCCGGCGGGGCCGATCCAGCTGGCGGCCGGCGGCGAATACCGCAACGAGAAGAGCTCATTCGCGCAGGACCCGCTGAGCGCGGCCGGCGCCCTGTTCCAGAACGTGATCGGCACCCGGGCGGGCGGCTATCACGTCAGCGAGGCCTACGCCGAGGTGGGCGTGCCGCTGCTGGCCGACCTGCCGCTGATCCATCGCCTGCGGATCGAAGGCGCCGGCCGACTGGCCAATTACTCCACCATCGGAAACACCGAGCAGTATCGCCTGGCGGCCGAGTGGTCGCCGGTGAAGGACATTCTGATCCGCGCCTCGCAGGGCACCGCCGTGCGCGCGCCCAACATCCCGGAACTCTACGCGCCCCAGTCCACAAGCTTCGTCACCAGCGCCGTCGACCCGTGCGACCGGACGGTGTTTGCCGGCTCAACCGCCGCCCAGCAGGCGGCCCGGCGTGTCAACTGCGCGGCGGCGATCGCCAACTACAATCCG
>CANJKG010000190.1 GCA_947474775.1 Caulobacteraceae bacterium
CTGATGGCCACCGTCAAGGGCGACGTCCACGACATCGGCAAGAACATCGTGGGCGTGGTGCTGCAGTGCAACAACTACGAGGTCATCGACCTGGGGGTGATGGTCCCGGCCGACCGCATCCTGGATGAGGCCAAGGCACATAATGTTGATATTGTTGGGCTTTCTGGCCTGATCACGCCGTCGCTGGACGAGATGGCCTATGTGGCCGGGGAGATGGAGCGGCGAGGCTTCACCATCCCGCTGCTGATCGGCGGCGCCACCACCTCGAAGACCCACACGGCGGTGAAGATCGAGCCCCGATACAAGGGCGGCTCCACAACCTATGTGCTGGACGCCAGCCGGGCGGTGGGTGTGGTCTCCGGCCTGCTGTCGCCGACGGAGCGCGACCGGATCCAGGCCGAGACGGCGGCGGAGTACGTCAAGGTGCGCGAGCAGTTCGCGCGCGGGCAGGGGAACCGGGCGCGGGCCAGCATCGCTGAGGCGCGCGACAACGCCTTCACGCCCGACTGGACCACCTACACGCCGCCGCAGCCGTCGTTCCTGGGGACGCGGACGTTCGCGCCCTACGACCTGGCCGAGCTCGTGGCCCACATCGACTGGTCGCCGTTCTTCGCCAGCTGGGAGCTGGTGGGGCGATTCCCGGACATCCTCACCGACGACGTGGTGGGCAAGGCCGCCAGCGATCTCTACGCCGACGCCCAGGTGATGCTGAAGAAGATTGTGAACGAGCGGCTGCTGGAGGCGCGAGGCGTGGTGGGCTTCTGGCCGGCCAATGCTGACGGCGACGACATCGTGCTCTATGCGGACGAGGAGCGGACCCGTGAGATCGGCCGGCTGCACACCCTTCGCCAGCAGATGATCAAGTCCGGCGACGGGGCCAACGTCGCCCTGGCCGACTTCGTGGCGCCGGTGGGGACGCGCGCGGACTGGGTGGGCGGCTTCGCGGTCACGGCGGGGCATGGGGAGCTGGAGCTGGCGAAGAAATTCAAGGAGGCCGGCGACGACTATTCGGCGATCCTGGCCACCGCGCTGGCCGACCGGCTGGCGGAGGCCTTCGCCGAGGCGCTGCACCGCAAGGTGCGCACGCAGCTGTGGGGCTACGCCGCCGACGAGCCGTTCGATATCGACGCCTTGATCGGCGAGAAGTACCGCGGCATCCGCCCGGCGCCCGGCTATCCGGCCCAGCCGGACCACACGGAGAAGGCGACCCTGTTCCGGCTGCTGGACGCGGAGGCGGCCACGGGGATGGCGCTCACCGAGAGCTTCGCCATGACCCCGCCGGCGGCGGTCTCAGGCCTCTACTTCTCCCACCCGGAGAGCCATTACTTCGGGGTGGGCCGGATCGAGAAGGACCAGGTGGAGGACTACGCCCGCCGCAAGGGCTGGGACCTGGCGACGGCGGAGCGTTGGCTCGCGCCGATCCTCAACTACGAGCCGACCTGACCTGGCCCCTCGGTGACCGGGAAGGCGACGCCGGGGAGGTAGAGGACGACCGGGCGGATCTCGTAGACGGCGCTGGGGTTGGCGAGGCGCAGGTCGCGAGCAGCCTCGATAGCGGCGTCGAGGGTCTCCACGTCCAGGACGTAGAAGCCCAAGAGGTGCTCCTTGGTCTCGGCGAAGGGGCCGTCGAGGACCTCGCCGCGGCCGGGTCCGCGCAGGGTGACGGCGTTGGCGGTCGCGCCCAGCCGGGCGGCGGGGCCCAGATGGCCCTCCTCGGTGAGCCGGCCATGCACCTTGTGGAGCTCGGTCATCAGGGCCGCGTCCTCCTCGGGAGTCCAGGACTGGACGAGGGCCTCCACATGGTAGGCGAGAATGGCGTAGAGCATGCGATGTCCTCCCTTGCGGCGCGCGACAGGCGCGCCTGTCCCAAGGACGCCCGACCGCGGCGATTCCCGACAGAGCCCGGCCCAACCGATCCTGGTCTGGCCGCGCCCCCGACCATGTGGACTGGCTGGTCAGCTCGCGGGCGCATCCGGTGGACCAGGTGTTCGAGAAGCTCTGCGCGCTCGCTCCGCTCTACGTCCTGGGACTGGCGCGGCCGACGCCGTAGGGGGCGGGGCTGGCGGCCTACGGCACCATACTGGCCTGGGTGAGGCGCCATGCCGAGTTCGAAGAGATGTATGTACAGGCCCGCCAGGCGCAGGCCGACTACCTGTTCGACGAGGCGCGCGACGTGGCGCTGGCCGCGACGCCAGGGACGGTGTGGGTGGCGCGGCTGCAGTTCGATGTGATCCGCTGGCAGGCGGCGAGGCTGGCGCCGCGCAAATACTGCGAGCCGCTGGTGGTCGCCAAGATGCAGGTCGAGCCTCCCCCCGAGGCGCTGGTGGCGCCGCCGCGCTGCGAGGCGGAGGAAGCGGACTGGGTGGAGGCCTACGGACAACGATACGATGGGCCGAGATAGGTTCTCCGGCCTCGGGCGCGCCCGAGGCCATGGTCACGCCTCGCCCAGAAACGGCCCCTTTCGCGGCTGACCCGCGCCTCAGTCGAAAGGTTACCGTCCAGGTGCGGGGAACCAGAAGGGAGAGTTGCATGATTCAGCATGCGTCCAAGGTCATGATCGCGGGAGCCGCTGCGCTTGGCATGGCCAGCCTCGGCGGTTGCGCCACCAAGGGTTTCGTCAGGGAGAATGTCGCGGTCGTCGATACGCGGGTGAACACCGTCGAGGGCCGGGTCGCCGCCCACGACGCCAGCCTAGCCAGCCTGGACGCCACGGCGCGCGAGGCGCTGCAGCGGGCCACCGACGCCGGCAAACTGGCCGAGGGCAAGTTCCTGTTCTCCGAAGTGCTCAGCGACGACAGCATGAAGTTCCCCGTCGCCAAGGCCACCCTGACGCCGGAGGTCCAGGCCAGGCTGGACGCCTTCGTCGAGAAGCTGAAGGGCGACAACCGCAACGTCTATGTGGAGGTCCAGGGCCACACCGACGCCACGGGGCCGAAGGACCTGAACTACCGGCTTGGCGAGGAGCGGGCCGAGGCGGTGCGCCGCTACCTGAACCAGCACGGCGTGGCGCTGAACCGGATCGGCACCATCTCCTACGGCCCCGATGCGCCGGTGGCGCCCAACAAGGACAGGGCCGGCCGTTCGCAGAACCGCCGGGTCGTGCTGATCGTCCTGAGCTAGGCGCGGCGGGGCGAGGCGGCTCGCCCTGTCAGCCCCCATCGTGGCGCAGGCTCGATGCGAGCGGGCGAGGCGACGCCGGCTGCTTACCGGGGCGGTCAGCGTCGTCGGCCATGCGGCGCTGCTGGCGGCGTTCCTGACGGCCTCGCCGCCGCCGCTGATGATGGTCGACGCCACGCCGATGGTCGTGGAGCTGGCGGACATGCGCCCCATCGTCGAGGCGCCCTGGCCGCTCGCGCCCGCGCCGCCGTCGCCCGTGGAGCCGCCGCCGCCCAGGCCGCTCGCCCGGCCCACGCCACGGCCGCCGCCGCCCCAGGTGATCCCGATCCCGGCGAGCGCGGGACCGAGCGCGGAGGGGACCCATGAACTGAGCGAGGTCGAGGCCGCCTCAGCCGCGACCGCCGGCGCCGGCGCGGGCGGCGGCGGCTGTAACATGATCCGGCGGCTGCAGGCCGCGCTGCGGAAGGACCGCCACGTCCAGGCCGCGATGGCGCAGGCCGATCGTGGCAGGGCGATCCGGGTGTGGAACGGCGAGTGGGTGCGCCATGCCGGCCAGGAGGGCGACGGGATGGCGGCGGTGCGCGAGTCGATCATGTGGGAGGTGGGCTTCGCGCCCGAGGCCTGCCGTTCGGAAGCCGTGCGCGGGCCGGTGCTGATCTCGCTCGACGACAGTCCGGGCGCCGCGCGGCTGGTGGTGGGCGCAGGCGACTGGCGGTGGTCCGACCTGCTGGGGCGCCGACACCATCGATAGGCGTGGAACAACGACGGGGACTTGGGGTTCTCCAGGCTGAAGGGGCGCCGTCGGGGGCTGCCCGCCATTCAACCAGGAGACTATCCGTGAGCGAGTATGGAACCGAAGGCGTCGACATGACCGGCCTGGGCGAAGCGCAGACTTCCGTGGGACGCGGCAAGGCCAAGGCCACCGCCCAGCAGGCGGCAAGCAAGGTGCAGGCCGGGATCGACCGGGTGGCCGGACGGATCTCCGAAGGCGTGTCGAAGGCGGCCGACTGCACGGTGGCGGTCTATGACCGGACGGCGACCAGGGCCCGCAAGGCGGTGGAGACGGTGCAGCCGATGGTCCGCGAGCGGCCGTTCGCGGCGGCGGGCGTGGCGCTGGGACTCGGCGTGGTGATCGGCATGCTGATGGCGGCGCGCAGCCCGAAGGTGATCTACATCAAGCCGCACGTCTGAGGCCCGCTGTGGGTGGGATACGCCGGTGAGGTGAATCCCAGGACCGTCGTTCTCTCAGGGCGTGAATGCAGTTGCAGCGCCCCCGCGAAGCCTCCAAATCCAGCGAACGTGGCTTCTTGGGGGTTAGCGATGAAGACGCATTGGATATTGGGCGCCCTGGCCGGACTGGCCCTGGCGGGCTCGGCCCAGGCCGCGACGGTGTACGTGGGCAGCTATCAGGTCGACGGGGGCGAGTACTGGTACAACAACTCGCCGGTCTATTCGGCGGCCGAGGCGGCGGCCCTGATTTTCGGCGGCGTGGCGTCGGACTACGACATCTCGACGGTCTCCAACCAGATCGCCGATATCAACAACATGGGCTGGTACACCACCTGGGGCATCACCGGCGGCCAGCAGTACAACGAGGACTTCAAGTACGACCTGGGCAACGACGGCTACGGCAACCCCGGCGGCAGTGGTTCGGCCATCTCGGCCTACACCTGGGACAACGCCCAGGGTCCGCAATACACCAACTATGTCTTCCGCGTGGACGGGGCGGGCGGCGGGATCCCGGAACCGGCCACCTGGGCGATGATGCTGGTGGGCGTCGGCATGGCCGGCGGGACGCTGCGGCGGAGCCGGCGGCTGCGCGCGGTCGCGGCCTAGCCCGACGGAATACAAGAACGACGGACGCCGCCGGTCGCAAGGCCGGCGGCGTCCGCATGTCCGGACCCCGGGGCGCAGTCGTTGACAGACCGGGGTGTTCGCGCGAAGACGGTACGAATATCGAAATATATTCCTGGCCGATCCGTCAGATCCGGCCACCTTCGGGAGGGTCGGATGCTGCTTTCAACCGGAATGGTGCCGCGGGCGCGGCGGGCGACGCCGGATCACCTGGTGGGGGTGGCCAAGGCGGCCGACGAGCTGGGCTACCACTGCCTCTGGTTCGGGGACCGCACGGTCTATGCGGTGGACTATGAGTCCGGGGGGCCTGACCACAAGGAGGGGCTGCCCTGGGACATCTCGGCTCAGCAGAACGAGGGGATCGTCAACCTGAGCTGGGTGCTGGCCAACACCACCCGGCTGCGGGCCGGGGTCTCGGTGATGATCATCCCGCTCCGGAACCCGGTGGTGCTGGCCAGGCAGGTGGCCACGGTCGACTACCTGTCCAAGGGCCGGCTGAACTTCGGGATCGGGGTGGGCGGCATTCCGGAGGAGTTCGCGGCGGTGAACGTGCCCTGGGCGCGGCGCGGCGCGCGGGCCGACGAATACATCGCGGCGATGAAGACGCTGTGGGGGCCTGACCCGAAGCCGAAATTCTCGGGAGAGTTCATCTCCTTCCCGGAGGTCTACTGCAATCCGAAGCCGGCGCAGGAGGGCGGGCCGCCGCTCTACATCGGCGGGCATTCGGACGCCGCCTACCGCCGCGTCGGACGCTACGCCGACGCCTGGGCGGCGGGGCGCGGCAGGCCGGACTACATCGCCGAGACCATGGTCAAGATCCGCGCCTACGCGGAAGCTGCCGGCCGCGACCCGGCCTCGATCAAGGTGATGTGCACCACCTGGCAGGTGGCCGCCGAGGACACCAGACGCCGGCTGGCCGAGCTGGAGGAGGCGGGCGTCGACGAGGTGGTGGTGCCGGTGGAGGGCAGGGAGCTCTCCGAGGTGAGGGACTACCTGGCGAAGACACAGGAGCTGCTGGCCTAGATCGGGTCGCGAGCGTGGGATGATCGAGGTCCGCTGCTATACGCAGGCGGCCGAAGATCCTCCCGGACGGGGGGCACCCGCCTGCGACCACAGGGCCAAGCGGCCTGGCCCGCGGGATCAGGCGGCGCGTTCGAAGATCGCCGCGATGCCCTGGCCGCCGCCGATGCACATGGTCTCCATGCCGTAGCGCGCCTGGCGGCGTTCCAGCTCGTGGACCAGGTTGGCCAGGATGCGGCCGCCGGTGGCGCCGATGGGGTGGCCCAGCGAGATGCCGGAGCCGTTGACGTTCAGCTTGTCACGGTCGTCCCAGCCCCAGCCCTTGAGGACGGCGAGCACCTGGGGCGCGAAGGCCTCGTTCAGCTCCACCAGGTCGATTTCCTTCCAGGCGAAGCCGGTGCGGGCGAACAGGCGCTCCACCGCCGGCACCGGGCCGATGCCCATGCGCGACGGCTCGCAGCCGGC
>CANJKG010000191.1 GCA_947474775.1 Caulobacteraceae bacterium
ACCGGCGAGGCACGGCGTCACCGTCCAGACGACCGGGGCCGAGGCCAAGAAGATCACCCGCGATTTCTTCGCCCATGTGCGGCGCCACAGGGTGGCCTACTACAGCGTCCTGGTGGCCCAGGTGGCTGTGCACTTCATCGGCAACGCGGTGGTGCCCTGGCTCCCGACGGTGTTCATCCGCCGCCACGGCGTGCCGGTGGAGCAGCTGGGCGCGACCCTGGGCGCGATCCTGTTCACGGCTTCGGCCATCGGCTTCTTCTTCAGCGGGTGGCTCAGCGACCGATGGCTGGCGAAGGGGCGCGCCGACGCGCGGCTGCTGCCGCTGTTCGTCGGCGAGCTGCTGTTCATTCCGGGGATCCTCGTCTGGCCGCTGGTGGACAACCTGTACCTGGCCTACGCCTTCTTCTTCCTGCAGTGCGTCGGGCACGTGACCGCCATCGCCACCCTGCCCACCACCACCCAGGACGTGGTCCCGGCGCGGATGCGCGGTCAGGCGGTGACCATGGTCCTGCTGCTCACCACCCTGCTGGGCTGGGCGGTAGGCCCCACCGCGGTGGCCCTGGTCACGGACTTCGTGTTCCGCGACGACGCGGCCATCGGCAAGTCACTGGTGCTCGTGTGCGTTCCGGCGGCGGTGTTCGCCATGGCGGTGGCCTGGTATGGCCGCAATGCCTTCATCGCCACCCGGCGCGAGCTGCATGGCGAGGCGCTGGCGCAGGCCGCAGAGAGCTAGGCTGTGTTGACCGCCCGCTCATAGGTCGCCCCGGCCGCCCGCCTCACGCCCGGATCGGAGCCTGGACGATCGGTGGCGAGCGGGAACTTCATCACCAGCACGACCGCGCCATCGCCGCCCGCCGTCACCGGCTCCGCATCGTCCAGGTCATCGCGCAGCAGGACCGCATTGGCCGGCAAGTCGGCGCCCTCCCGGACCAGGCTCCCCGAACACACCAGCAGGTGCTCAGCCCCGCAGGCGGTGACCCGCGGTGCGACGGCCGCCCCCGGCCCCAGCCGGATGAGATCCACTTCGAGCCCGTCCTCGGCCGGCCCCCACACCACCTCGTGCTGAGCGACCCCGGCCGGCGGGATCCGCTCAAGGTCAGCGATGTCCACGAAGAACCGGCGGCCGATCTTCCCCGGGATCAGGTTGGCGTACTCCGGCATGCGCCAGCCGCCGGTGGCCGCGCTGCGGCGGAAGACGAAGAAGCCGATGCCCGCCTCGCCCGCCACGATGGGGCCATAGGGCGCATAGGCGTCGGCGTACTGCACCGTGATCGGCGCGACCGCCATGGAGCCGAACCGGCCGTCGCCAAGCACCACCACCTGGAACTGGTCGACGTCGTGGAAGTGGGCGAACAGCTCTGAGCCCGGATCGAGTTGCTGGCCGAGATAGACCTGCGGCCCAGGCGTCAGCTGGTGGCCCTTGCCGACATAGTCGCGGACGATCACGCGGCCGATGGCACCGCCGTCGTTCCGGTGATTAGCTTTGGCCTGTTCGAAGGTTACGGCCTGCACGTGCGCCTCCGGGGGACTTTTTGGCCTAACCGCTTTTGAGTTGGCTTGGCGCGTGTAAAGTCGGGGCAAGAGTAATCCGGGGGATGTGCATGTCAACGAAGCGGCGTCGGTGGCGATGGTGAGCGACGGCCTCGGCGAGCGCCCGCCCCTGACTCGCCGGGTGAAGGGGCTTTACGGTCTGGGCTCCGTCTCCACCGGGCTCGTGACCCGTAGCCTCAGCGCCTTCATGCTGCTGTTCTATAGCCAGGTGCTGGGCGTCCCCGCCGCCCAGGTGGCGGGCGTCATCGCGCTGGTGACCCTGTTCGACACCGTGATGGATCCCATCGTGGGGCAGGTGTCGGACAACTTCCGCTCGCGCCTGGGCCGACGGCATCCCTTCATGTACGCCGGCGCCATCCCAACCGGAGCCGCGTTCGCCCTGCTGTGGATGCCGCCGGCCGGCTTCAGCCACGACCAGTTGCTGACCTGGCTGCTCGTCTGCCTCCTTGCGCTGCGGTTCAGCGACACCCTCTTCGAGCTGCCGTCTATCTCGCTGGCGCCCGAGCTCACCGCCCAGTACGAGGAGCGCTCGGTGCTGATCGCCCTGCGCAAGGGGTTCGAGATGGCGGGCGGCTACCTGTTCGTCATGGCCGGCTACGAGATTTTCATGCGCGAGACACCGGACGGCGGCGGCCTGACGGTTCGCGATGGCTATATGAGCTACGGCCTGGTCGGGGGGTTGCTGATCGTCCTTGTCGTCATCGCCTCCGCCCTGGGCACGCGGAAGTTCGTCCCCTGGCTGGTCGGCCCCCCGGCGCGGAAGATATCGCCTCAGGTCTTCGTGCGCGAGGCCGGCCAGACCCTCAACAGCCCGCCCCTGTGGATCATGGCCATGGCGGGCATGCTCTACTCAACCGCGGTTGGCCTGACCCAGTCGTTGTCGATCTACTTCAACCTGTTCTTCTGGCAGCTGTCGCAGGCCCAGGTGGCGCTGCTGGCCACGGTGCAGATCCCGGCCAGCTTCCTCGCCGTGGCCCTTGCCCCTCTGCTGGTCAAGCGGTTCGGCAAGAAGGCGGTGACCATCGTCCCTACGCTTATCGGCCTGGCCCTGACCATCTCGCCGGTGACGCTGCGGCTAATGGGGATCATGCCGCCCAATGGCCACCCGATCATCTATCCCCTGTTGCTGACGGAGGCGGTGCTCGGCCAGATCTTCCTGCTGATCGGCGTGGCGACCATGCCGGCCATGCTGGCTGATGTGGTGGAGGACGTGGAGGTGCGCACCGGCCGCCGCGCCGAGGGCCTGATCTTCTCCTTTGAGAACCTGGCGCGGAAGTTCGTCTCTGGGTTCGGCGTGCTGATCGCGGGCCTGGCCCTGACCTTCGTGGCCTTCCCCCGTCAGGCCAAGCCAGGCACGGTGGACGCCGAGCCCCTGCTGCAGCTGGGGATGGTCTGGGCGGGCGGCATCAGCTTCTTCCTGTGCGCCTCGATGGTCTGCATCGCCCTTTTCCCCATCGACAAGCGTCGCCACGAGGCGAACCTGCGCTGGCTGGCGGAGGCGAAGGCTTAGCCTGCAGGCGCCGACAGCAGGATGCGCATGCCGTCGGGATCGGTGGCGTAGACATAGGTCATGCCGTTGGCGGTGGTGCGTAGATCGTCCAGCACGGACCCGCCATGGGCCTTCACCAGCGCCTCGGCGCGGGCGAGGTCGTCGGTCCCGATCCGGATGTGGGCCAGGCCCAGCTGCCGGCCCAGGCCGGCGCTGGGCGGCGCCGTCGCCGGCGCGGAGACCATCTGCACCAGCTCGATGGGAATGCCGTCCCGGCGCATGTAGATCGCCCGCGCCGTGAACTCCGCCGCCTGTTCCAGCATGGGCGCATAGGCCGGCAGGATCTGGAACGCTTCCGACATCTCGAAACCGAGCGCGGCGTAGAACGCGATCGACCGGTCGAGGTCGCCCACGGACATGGACAGGCCGCCCAGCACCATCCCGTCGGGGCCCAGTTCGCGGTTGGGACCCCAGCGGACGGGCAAGGCCATGGCGGGCCTCAGGCCCCGGTGATCGTATCTAGCAACGACCCCGGCTCCGGCAGGGCGTCGCCCCGCCACGCCACATGCCCGTCGGGCCGCACCAGGCACAGGCGCCGCTCATAGGCCTTGCGCGCCGCCTCGTTGCGGATGTCCTTCAGCGCCAGCGGCACGCCGCGGGCCGTGGCCGCGTCAAGCAGGGCCTTGGCCTCGGCCGGATCATCGCCATCGAAGCGCAGCAGGAGGAAGCCCCGGCCGAACAGGTCGATGGTCGACTGGCCCTCATCCAGCCACACGTGCGGGGCGCGGTGGCCCGGGCGCGCGGTCTGGACATAGAAGCCCGGATCGTCGGGGGGCGGCGTGGACCCGTCGTCCACAACGATCGGCGAGCCGCCGTAGGCGTAGCCCAGCGAGACGCCGGAGGAATCCCACTCCTTGGCCGTGGCGTCGACCAGTTCCCGGCCGATCTTCACGCGGGCTTTCGCGCCGGCCTCGCTTTCGTCGTAGAGGAGCGACAGTCCGGATGTGGGGGTCCAGCCCTTGAAGTTCACCAGGGCGGCGTTGATGCTGCGCGCCGCCGCCGGGTGGCGCTCGGTGAAGTAGCTGTCCAGCAGGTGGGAACCGCCCCATCCGGACAGCACCGCATCCAGTTTCCAGCCCAGGTCCACCGCGTCGCCGATGCCGGTGTTGGCCCCGAACCCGCCGGTGGGGACCATGACGTGCACCGCGTCGCCCGCCAGGAAGACGCGGCCCACCCGATAGGTGTCGGCCAGCAGCTGGCTGCGCCTCCACGGGCGGACGCTGATCACCTCCACGTCGGCGTCCGGCGCGTTGATCGCCTTGCGGATCGCCTGCTCGGCGTCGAAGCCTTCCATGGTAAATTCATTCGGTCCACGCATGATGAACCGATAGAGGTCGTAGCCGTCCATGGCGGTGATGTTGCCGTAGACGCCCTCCTGGTTGATCACGATGAAGCGCTCGGAAGGCTCCGGCGCAAGTTCGCGGATATTGGAGCGGAACAGCACGCTCACGGTGTTGCCCAGCACCTCGCCCTGCATCTCGATGCCCAGGGTCTTGCGCACCCCGCTGTTCACCCCGTCGCAGGCGATCATGTACTGGGCGCGGATCTGCGAGCGCTCGCCGCTGTCCAGGTCGAGGATGTCGCAGGTCACCCCCTCCTCGTCCTGTTCGAAGCGCTCCAGCCGCTTGCGGTGTCGCAGGTCGGCGCCCAGCGCCCGCGCGGTCTTCGCCAGGATCGGGTCCAGCCACATCTGGCGGCAGCGGGCGATCATCTCCGGCGTCGTCGGCAGCGGCGTGGTCTCGCGCATCGACGGATAGCGGGCGACGCCTAGCTCCAGGCCCACCACGCCGGTGCAGAAGCGCTGGTTCAGCGGCAGGTCGAGGTTGAAGCCGCAGTTGCGGATCTCGTCGGAGATACCCCACCGCCGGAAGTGCTCCATGGTTCGGATGCCGATGCCACCCGCTCGTGGGTGGTCCACGACGCCGTTGGTGTCATCGATCATCACCGGCTTGCGGCCCCGCCAGGCCAGCTCGGCGGCCGTGGACAGGCCCACCGGCCCACCGCCCAGGATCAGGATTTCACACTGCTCTATCGCCATCATCATCCTCATGCCGCCGACGCGATCGCTAGAGGACGTACTTGTCACCTGTCAAGCCACGGCCCCGAAGAAGGGCCGGCCCGCGGCTGCGCGGACCGGCCCTGTCTATGCTCAGTTCCGCATGCCGCCGAACGGAACCTTCAGTTCGACGCCCCACATGCGGGGCGGACCGATGCCGACGGCGAAGATGCCGAGCGAGCTCAGCGCCGTGATGCCGTTGGCGTAGTAGAAGTTGTTGGTGAGGTTGTTCACGAACACCGAGGCGTCGAAGCCCTTGCCCATCACGTTCTCCCAGGTCACCCGGGCGTTCGTCAGGTCGTAGCCCGGCACCACGCCCGCCGAGTTGTAGCAATCGACGTTGAAGTTGCCGTTGTTCGCCGCCGGCGCGCCGGGGATCAGGCAGTTGGTGGGATTGACCTCGTTCTGCGTGGTGAACGACGAGCGATAGGAATAGTTGGCGTTGAACGACAGCACGCCGTCGTCCGCCAGCGGCACGTCGTAGGTGGCTGAGAGCGACAGCTGGTGCTTGGAGATATCGTTCGCCCGACTGGAGGAGATGTCGGTCGCATAGGACACGCCGGCCACCACGTAGTTGTTGATCCAGTTGTCGTACTTGAAGCTGATCCGCGCGTAGGACGCGTCAATCTTCAGGTTCTCCCAAATTCGCAGATGAAGTTCCACCTCGCCGCCGTAGAGGTGGGCCTTCGCCGCGTTGAAGGTGTAGTTGTTGGTCTGATTGGGGGCCACCAGGATGTTGGTCCGCCGCTGCACGTTGCTATAATCGGAATAGAACCCCGCCAGGGTAATCTGGCCTGTAACTTGGCCTGCCTGGATGACGTTCTTTGAGCCGAGCTCGTAGCTGTCAATCGTCTCAGGCGCATAGGGCTTGAAGGGGTCAATGACAGCCGACGCTGGGGCGGACGGCGAGAACCCGCCCGTCCGGTAGCCGCGACGGTAGGAGGCATACAGCAGGTTGTCGGGTGTGGCCTGCCAGTTCACGCTGGATTCCCAGGTCGGCTTGGTGAACTCGACGGTGCCCTTGAGGAAGCAGAGGCTGCGGGAGTTCGGGCCGGTGACCGTCGACTGCAGCTGGCAACGGTACGTCGGGCTGCCGACCGCGATCTGATCGCGGCCGTAGCGGATGAGCACGCGCTTGTCGTGGTTGACGCGGCCGCCCAGTGACACCGACAGGCCGTCGAGCACGCTGTCCAGCTTGTAGTCGAGGTGGGCGAAGGCCGAGTAGCTGGTGTTGTTGGCGTCCAGGTCGGAGAACCGCTGGAGGTTTATGCCGTTGTTGAACC